>JACIXM010000075.1 GCA_014360395.1 Actinotalea sp. | reverse complement strand
CGACGGGAGCCGGGCCCCGCGGGGCCCGGCTCCCGTCGCGCTCGTGCCGGGTGCTCAGCCGCGCGGGGCGACCGTGAGCGTGACGGTCTCGCCGCGCTCCAGCTCGCCGTCCGTCGGGTCCTGCCCGACGACGAGGTAGGTCAGGGCGTCCTCGACCTCGACGGGCGCACCCGTCTCGTCGACGGTCTCGGACTCCAGGCCGGCGAGCATGAGGTTGGACTCGGCGGTCACGAGGATGAGGCCGGTGACGTTCGGGACGTCGACCGGACCGTCCTCGGTCTGCTCCTCGGCCGTCTGGTCGGGCGTGCTCTCAGCGGTGCTCTCGGCACCGGCGGGGGTCTGGGCGCCGGCCGGCTCGTCCTGCGCGGAGCAGGCCGAGGTGAGAAGGACGGCGGCGGCCGCGAGCCCGGCCAGTGCTGGACGCACGGAAGAACGCATCATCGGTGTAGCCCTCCTGGGGCGGTTCGTAGCGGTGGTGACGGATCCCGTCACCGCGTGCCGATCGGGCACGTCTGGCACCGTACGCCCGCCACGGGAACGCTCTCACCGGTCCCTGCGGGGCAGGAGACCGGCGTCACAGCAGATCAGCCGTGCCGACCTGCCGGCGCGCCGATCCACCGGCCCGGCCAGCGGTCCGGGCCGGTCCCGGCGGCCCGTCGCCGAGGTCTCCGCGCCCCTGCGCCTCGTCAAGTCATCCGATGTGTGCGACAGTGGGCCGAGCGGCTGCGCACGTCTGCGCGCCCTGCGTCGTGGAGATCCCCCCGGATTGTCTGGCGGCGGACCCCGACCCCCGAGCCCCGAGAGGCCCCTGCGTGACCACCTTTGCCGACTTCGGCCTGCCCACCCCTGTCGTCCGCTCCCTGGCGGACCAGGGCATCACCACCCCCTTCCCCATCCAGACCGCGACGCTGCCCGACTCCCTGCGCGGCACCGACGTCCTCGGCCGCGGCCGCACCGGCTCCGGCAAGACGCTGGCGTTCGCGCTGCCGGTCGTGGCGCGCCTGGCCGGCAGCGGCGACGTCGTCGCCCGGCGGCGGCCGCGGCGGCCGCGCGCCCTGGTGCTGTGCCCGACGCGCGAGCTCGCCAACCAGATCGACGCGACCCTCGCGCCGCTCGCCCAGGCGCTCGGTCTGCGCACGACGACGATCTTCGGCGGCATCTCCCAGCACCGTCAGGTGACGGCGCTGGACGCGGGCGTCGACGTCGTCGTCGCCTGCCCCGGCCGGCTCGAGGACCTCCTCGGGCAGGGGGCGCTCACCCTCGACGGCATCGAGATCACCGTCCTGGACGAGGCCGACCACATGGCCGACCTCGGGTTCCTCCCGGGCGTGCGGCGGATCATGGACCGCACGCCTCGGCAGGGTCAGCGGATGCTCTTCTCCGCGACGCTGGACAACGGCGTCGACCAGATCGTCCAGCGCTACCTCACGCGCCCGGTGCAGCACTCCGTCGACCCGGCCGAGTCCCCGGTCGTCGCCATGACGCACCACGTCCTGGAGGTGGCCGACGTCGAGGCCAAGCGCGCCGTCGTGCACCACCTCGCCTCCGGCCGGGGCCGCCGCGTGCTGTTCACCCGCACCAAGCACCAGGCCAAGAAGCTCGCCAAGCAGCTGACGACGGCGGGCATCCCGGCGGTCGACCTGCACGGCAACCTCAGCCAGAACGCACGCGAGCGGAACCTCGAGGCGTTCTCCGACGGCGGCGTCCGCGTGCTCGTCGCCACGGACATCGCCGCGCGCGGCATCCACGTCGACGAGGTCGAGCTCGTCGTCCACGTGGACCCGCCGGCGGAGCACAAGGCCTACCTGCACCGCTCCGGCCGCACCGCGCGCGCCGGGTCCGGCGGCGACGTCGTCACCGTGATGCTCCCCGAGCAGCGCCAGGACGTCCGGGCCCTGACCCGGGCCGCACGGATCGACGTCCGGCCCGTCCCGGTCAGCCCGGGCGACGCGCGCCTCGAGGCGCTCGTCGGCGCCGTCGCGGCGCCGGTCCGCCCCGCGACGCCCTCCGCCGCGGCTGGGCGCGCCACCGCCCCGCGGGCCCAGACCGCGGCCACGAACGGTGGCCGGACGCCGACGGCGAGCCCGGGCCGCGCGGCG
>JACIXM010000074.1 GCA_014360395.1 Actinotalea sp. | reverse complement strand
GGAGGCGGACGTCCTGACGACGCACCTGGCCGCCGCCGGGCGCGGTGAGGCGTTCCTGCTCCAGGGCGGGGACTGCGCGGAGACCTTCGCGGAGGCGACGGCCGACAACATCCGGAACAAGATCAAGACCATCCTTCAGATGGCCGTCGTCCTCACCTACGGGGGCAGCCTCCCGGTCATCAAGATGGGTCGGATGGCCGGGCAGTACGCCAAGCCGCGCAGCAGCGACCAGGAGACCCGCGACGGCGTGACCCTCCCGGCCTACCGGGGCGACGCCGTCAACGCCTACGCGTTCAGCCCCCAGGCGCGGGTGCCGGACCCCCGCCGCCTCGTGGAGGCGTACCACCGCTCGGCCGCGACGCTGAACCTCATCCGGGCGTTCACGACCGGGGGCTTCGCGGACCTGCGGCGCGTGCACGAGTGGAACCGCGGCTTCACCGCCAATCCCGCGTACGCGCGGTACGAGGAGGTCGCCGGGTCGATCGACCGGGCCATGCGCTTCATGGCCGCGTGCGGGGCGGACTTCGACGCGCTGCGCACGGTGGAGTTCTTCGCCAGCCACGAGGCACTGCTGCTGGACTACGAGCGTCCGCTGACGCGGATCGACTCCCGCACGGGCACGCCGTACGACTGCTCGGCGCACTTCCTGTGGATCGGGGAGCGCACGCGGCAGATCGACGGGGCCCACGTGGACTTCCTGTCCCGCGTCCGGAACCCGGTCGGGGTCAAGCTCGGCCCGACGACGACCGCCGACGACGCCCTGGCCCTGATGGACAAGCTCAACCCGAACGACGTCCCGGGGCGGCTGACGTTCATCACGCGCATGGGCGCGAGCCGCATCCGCGAGGCCCTGCCGCCGCTGCTGGAGAAGGTGACCGCGTCCGGCCGGCCGGTCACCTGGGTGTGCGACCCGATGCACGGCAACACCATCACGTCGGCGACCGGGTTCAAGACCCGCCGGTTCGACGACGTCCTGGACGAGGTCCGCGGCTTCTTCGAGGCGCACCGCGCGGTCGGTTCCGTCCCCGGCGGCCTGCACGTCGAGCTGACCGGTGACGACGTCACCGAGGTGCTCGGCGGCAGCGAGGCGATCGACGACGACGGGCTGGCCCGGCGCTACGAGACCCTGGTCGACCCGCGGTTGAACCACCAGCAGTCGCTCGAGATGGCGTTCCTCGTCGCGGAGATGATCCGCCAGGGGTGACCGTCCCCGGCGCCCGGCCCCCGGGTCGGGCGCCGGGCCATGACCTGGGAGCCGGGTCACTCCACGCGGATCGCGATGGTGGAGCCCATCGGCACCGGGCC
>JACIXM010000073.1 GCA_014360395.1 Actinotalea sp. | reverse complement strand
TGTACGCCCCGGGGCCGACCGTGGCGTACCAGATGCCGACGAGGCCGGCCACGGCGCCGACGGCGATGAGCGAGAGCACCACGGCGACCCGCCGCCGCCACCGCCGCAGCGCGGTCCGCTCGGCCTCGTCGTCCTGGGTGGCGGGTGGCCCCGGCTGCTGCGGCGCCTCGGCGCCACGCACCGCACCGACGGGGAGGGCGACCGTCCGGCCCCGCGCTGCGTGGGACCCGTCCGGGGCATCGCCCGTGAGCACCATGGTGGCATCGGGGTCCGCCGGGGCACCGGTGGCGGTCGAGGGCGCGTCCTCGACGGGCCCGACGACGGGCACCTCCGCCCGGCGGGCGAGGGTGTCGGCGTCGAGCGCCGCACGGCAGCGCCGCAGCAGCTCCAGGGCGGCTCCGGCCTCCGCGGGACGCTCGTCCACCGCGCGGGCGGTCAGGCACTGGACGGCCTCGTCGACCTCTGCCGGCAGCCAGTCCACGAGGTCGGAGGGAGCCGGCACGTCGCTGTGGACGTGCTGGTAGGCGACCTGGATCGGGGTGCTGCCGGTGAAGGGCTGACGCCCCGTGAGCATCTCGAAGAGCAGGATGCCCGTGGCGTAGACGTCGGTGCGGGTGTCGCTGGTGCCGTGCGCGACGAGCTCGGGCGCGAGGTACGCGACCGTGCCGAGCACCGTGCCGGTGCTGGTCTGGCTGGCGTCGGTGAGGGCCCGGGCCAGTCCGAAGTCGACCACCTTGACCCGACCGTCGTCGGCCAGGAGCACGTTCTCGGGCTTGATGTCGCGGTGGACGACACCCGCCCGGTGGGCCACGGCGAGGGCGTCGAGCACGGCCTCGGCGGTCCCGAGCGCCTCGCCGACGCTCAGCGGGCCGGTGCTGACGAGGCGACGACGCAGGCTCGTCCCCTCGACGAACTCCATCGTGAGGTAGCTCGTCTCGCCGTCCACACCCTGGTCGTAGACGCCGACGACGCCCGGGTGGGTGAGCCGTGCGGCGGCTCGCGCCTCGCGGCGGAACCGGGCGACGAAGTCCGACCCGGAGGCGCCGTCCGCGAGGTGCGGGTGCATGATCTTGAGCGCGACCTCGCGCTCGAGCCGGCGGTCCAGCGCACGGTAGACGGTGGCCATGCCCCCGCGGGCGACACGGGACAGCACCTCGTAGCGCCCGTCGACCACCTGGCCGATGAGCGGGTCGGTGAGTGTGGCTGCCACGGCCGCAGTGTACGTGCGGTGCCCGGGAGCCCCGGGGAGGCCGAGGCTCAGGCGAACCGTGTCATCAGCGTCTGCACGCTCGCGACGTAGCGGCGCGTGTCGGCGTACATGCCGTTGCGCTGGACGCCCGCGAGTCCCTGGTAGTACCCGGCGATCGCGGTCGGCAGGTCCGGTGCCGACCGCAGGAGCTGCCGCAGGATCGCCACGCCGGCCACGACGTTGTCCTCCGGGTGCAGCAGGTTGAGAGGACGCCCGACCAGCTGGGACGCCCACTCACCCGAGGACGGGATGACCTGCATGGTGCCGATGGCGTTGGCGGGGGAGACGGCCGCCTGGTTGAAGCCGGACTCCTGGTACGCGACGGCCTGCGCGAGCGCCGGGTCGACACCCATCGCGCGGGCGGTCGAGACCACCAGGGCCTGCATGTCGGCGCGGCTCGGGACGCCCGCGGCGAGCAGCGCCGCCTTGTTCTGGTTGGCCGACGCCACCGTGGCGGCCGGGTACGTCCGCCCGGCGAACGTGTTCCCGACGAGGGTTGCCGGCGCGGGCGCGGGCGCGGCGGCGGCCCCCGGGACGCTGAGCGTCTGACCGGCGCGGATCGTGGCCCGGGCGTCGAGGTCGTTCGCAGCGACGATCGCGGCGACGGTCGTGCCGTAGCGAGCGGCGATGCCCGAGACGGTCTCGCCGGCCACGACCCGGTGCGACGTGGTGGTCGGTGCCGCCGGTGCGGCCGGGACCGGGGCCGGGGCGGCAGCGGGGGCCGCGGGCGCGGTGGCGGCCCCGGGGATGGTCAGCGTCTGGCCGGCGCGGATGAAGGCCCGGGAGTCCAGGCCGTTCGCGGCGACGACGGCCGCGACGGTCGTGCCGTAGCGCGCGGCGATGCCGGAGACGGTCTCCCCGGTGGCGACACGGTGGGTCGTCGTCGTCGGCACGGTCGCGGCCGGGGGAGCGGCGGGTGCTGCCGCGGGCGCCGCCCCGGGGATGCTCAGCGTCTGGCCGGCGCGGATGAACGCGCGGGAGTCCAGGCCGTTCGCCCGGACGATCGCGGCCACGGTCGTCCCGTACCGCGCGGCGATGCCGGAGACGGTCTCACCGGACACGACGCGGTGGGACCCGGCGGGCGCGGGCGCGGCGGGTCGGACCGCCGTCGCCGGCGCGGCCGTCGGGATGACGAGCCGCTGCCCGGCGCGGATCGAGGCTTGGGCGTCCAGCCCGTTCGCGGCCACGATCTGCCGGACGCTGGTGCTGGTCCGCAGGGCGATGTGGCTGACGGTGTCCCCGGGTTGGACCGTGTACTCCTGCGCTGCGGCGGGAGCGGCGCCCTGGGCGACGCTGGCGACGGCGAGCGCGAGCCCGAGACCACCGGTCCCAGCAGCACGGCGGCGGACGGTCGGGCTGGTGGCGCGCACGGCGGTGGGTCGCATGGATCCGTCCTGTGAAAGATGGGGCAGGTGTTGCGTCTGTGACTGGTGTGACAGTAGAGGACGCTAGCCCAGAGCACGACCCCGCGGAAGGGTGCTGATCTCGGTTCACCCGCACCGGGTATGCCTGCGTACGCTGACCGGGTGACCGATCTGGACGCCCTGGTGGGCGAGTGGCTGCCCCTGCCCGACGTCGCCGAGCGGCTCGGACGTGACGTCGGGACCGTCCGACGCCTCGTGGAGGACGGGTCGTTGCTGGCGCTGCGGCGCGGCGAGCGCGGCGTCCGCAGCGTACCCGCGGGCTTCCTCGTGGCCTCGCAGGACGGCGGATGGCAGATCGTCCCCGCACTGCCCGGCACCCTGACGCTGCTCGCCGACGCCGGGTTCTCCGACGAGGCGGCCGTGCGCTGGCTGTTCACTCC
>JACIXM010000072.1 GCA_014360395.1 Actinotalea sp. | reverse complement strand
ACGGGACCGCCCTCGACGTGTGGGGCGGGCGACGTGACGACGCGCGCGACCGCACACCGGCGGCCGCGCGCGTCGTGGGGTCTCAGCCGCGCGTCTCCTGCGCCTCGCCCGAGTAGATCGCCTCGACCTCGCCCGCGAAGTCCTTCAGCACGAGGGAGCGCTTCACCTTCATGGACGGGGTGAGGTAGTCGTTCTCGATCGTGAAGTCGGTGTCCAGGACCGCGTACTTGCGGATCGACTCGGCTCGCGAGACGGCCTGGTTCGTGCGTTCCACGGCACGGTCGAGCGCGGCCCGGACCTGCGGGTGCCGCGCCGCGGAGGCCACGTCCATCTCGGGCAGGTCGTGCGTCGACAGCCACCCCGGCAACGCCTCGGCGTCCAGCGTGATCAGGGCGCCGATGAACGGCTTCTGGTCCCCGACCACCACGACCTGGCTCACCAGCGGGTGGCCCCGCAGGCGGTCCTCGAGGACGGCCGGCGCGACGTTCTTGCCACCGGCGGTGACGATGATCTCCTTCTTGCGCCCGGTGATCCGCACGAACCCGTCGCTGTCCAGCGACCCGAGGTCTCCGCTGCGGAACCACTCGCCGTCGAAGGCCTCCGCCGTGGCCTCGGCGTTGTTGTGGTACCTGCCGAAGACGTGGGGGCCGGCGATGAGGATCTCGCCGTCGTCGGCGACCCGCACGGCGGCACCCGGCAGGGGCGGGCCGACGGTCCCGATCTTGGTCGCCTCGGGCAGGTTCACCGTCGTCGGTGCGGTGGTCTCCGTCAGGCCGTAGCCCTCGAGCACCTTGAGGCCGACGCCACGGTAGAAGTGACCGAGGCGCTCACCGAGCGGCGCACCGCCGGAGATCGCCCACCCGGCCTGACCGCCGAGGGCCTTGCGGATCTTCGACAGGACCAGCACGTCGGCGACCTTGTGCTGCAGCCGCAGCCACGGACTCGGGCCCTTGGGGTCGTCGAGGGCTCGGGAGTAGACGATGGCGGTCTTCGCGGCGCGCTGGAAGATCGCCCGCTTGCCACCGGCGGCCGCCTTCTGCTCGGAGGAGTTGTAGACCTTCTCGAAGACGCGCGGCACCGAGAGGATGAACGTCGGTCGGAACTCACCGAGGTCCGCGACGAGCGTCTTCGTGTCCGGGCTGTGGCCCAGCGTGGCACCCGCTGCGACGACGAGGACCTCGATGAAGCGCGCGAAGACGTGCGCGAGCGGCATGAACAGGAGCGTCCGGGACCCGGGAGGGCAGACCTCCTTGCCCAGCTTGGCCACGGCGTTGCGGGTCAGGATGACGAAGTTCCCGTGGGTCAGCTCGACCCCCTTGGGGCGGCCGGTGGTGCCGGACGTGTAGATGATCGTCGCGACGTCGTCGAGGTTCGCCAGCGCCCGGCGCCGTGCGATCTCCTCGTCGGGCACCGCCCGACCGGCCTCCACGAGGTGGCCGATCGCGTCGTGGTCCAGGACAAGGACGTGCTCGAGGTCGGGGGCGCTGGGGCGGGCGTCCTCGACGACCGCGGCGTGCGCCGTCGACTCGACCACGAGGAGGCGCACGTCGGCGTCGGTGACGATCCACTCGACCTGCTCGGGTGAGGACGTCTCGTAGATGGGCACCGTGACGCCGCCGGCAGCCCAGATCGCGAAGTCGAGGAGCGTCCACTCGTAGCGGGTCCGGCTCATGATGCCGACGGACTGGCCCGGCTCGATGCCCTTCGCGACGAGCCCCTTCGCCACGGCGACGACCTCGCGGTCGAACTCGCGGGCGCTGACCGGGGTCCAGACGGCGCCGAGCCCGCCCTTGCGTTCGAGCATGGTCCCGTCGCCCTGGGCGGCGACGCGCGCAGCCAGCAGCGTGTTGAGGTTCTCGGCAGGGTCGACCTCGACGAGGAGGGGTGTGCGGAACTCGTCCATTCTGACTCCAGTGGCAGGTGGATGGTGGGGGAACCTTACCCACGCAAGGGCGGCCGGCGTCGCGCCCCCGCGGCGCGCTCCGGGACCACCTTCCCACGTCAGGGGCACCCGGCGCGTGCTGTCCGGGGTGCGACCGGCGCCCGCCACGCACCGGTCGTCCCGCGTCCGGGGCGGCGTCGGTCGGTAGCCTCCTCGTGCGGCGAAGCACTCGCCAGGAGACCGGGTACGAGGACGGGCATGGACACGATCGGTGTGGACATCGGCGGGACGAAGATCGCCGCGGGGGTGGTGGACGAGGACGGCGCGATCCTCGCGCAGGCGAAGCGGGACACGGTCGCCGGCGACCCCGCGGAGATCGACCGCGCGGTCGCGGACCTCTTCCTCGAGCTGTCCGACGGTCACGAGGTCGGGGCCATGGGCATCGCGGCGGCGGGCTTCATGAGCTCGGACCGGCGCACGGCCTTGTTCGGCCCGAACGTGGCCTGGCGCACCTATCCGCTGCGGGACCGGGTCGCGGCCCTGGTCGGTCGCGACGACCTCAAGATCGTCGTCGAGAACGACGCGAACGCGGCCGGGTGGGCCGAGTTCCGGTTCGGCGTGGGCCGCGAGGTCGACGACATGATCATGCTGACGGTGGGCACCGGGCTCGGCGGGGCCGTGGTGGTCGACGGGCGCCTGGTGCGCGGCGCCTGGGGCGTCGCCGCCGAGGTGGGCCACGTCCGCGTCGTCCCCGAGGGGCACCTGTGCGGGTGCGGCCAGCGCGGGTGCTGGGAGCAGTACGCCTCCGGCAGCGCGCTCGTGCGGGAGGCACGCGCCGTCGCCGCGACGCAGCCGGACCGGGCCGCCCGGCTGCTGGAGCTTGCCGACGGCGACCCGGCGCGGGTGAGCGGCCCCTCGGTCACGCTCGCCGCCAGCGAGGGCGACGCCCTGTCCATCGCGCTGCTGGCGGACCTCGGTCGGTGGGTCGGCGCGGGCGCCGCCAGCGTCGCCGCGCTGCTGGACCCGGCGCTCTTCGTCATCGGCGGAGGGGTGGCCGAGGCTCGTGACCTGCTGGTGGACCCCGCCCGCGAGGCCTTCAGCGCGCACATGTCGGCCCGCGGCTACCACCCCGAGGCCCGGTTCGAGCTCGCCGCCATGGGCAACGAGGCCGGGATCGTCGGCGCGGCGGACCTCGCCCGCCTCTGACGGGAACGGCGGGCCCGTGCGTCAGACGACGGCGCCGGGGCCGTCGTCGTCGCCGCGGCGGTGCGGCATGCGCCACAGCAGGACACCCAGTCCCGCGACGAAGAACACGGCCGCGACCTGCAGGAGCACCTGCGGCAGCGAGCGCCACAGCGTCACGGAGAGCAGGAAGAGCACAGGGGCGGCCACCACGGCCGCCCATGCCATGGTCAGCAGGGGGTCCCCCCCGAGGACGGGACCGGGGTCGGGCGGCTCGAAGTGGCTGTCGCGCTCCTCGATCTCCGGGTCGAGGGTCCAGGCCCGCGGGTCGGTGGGTGACGGCGCGCCGGGCGGCCGGCCGGTCGCCGCGTCGGACGGGCTCGATGGGGGGCTGCCAGGGGCCCGCTCCTTCGGGGGCGGGGTGCCCCCTGCGGGCCGGTCGCCCGGCACCGGTCCCGGCTCGGACGCAGGGTCGGCGACGTCGTCCCCGCGCAGGCGGGCGACGATCTCCTGCCACTCCCGGTCGACCTGCGCGTCGCGGGCCGTACCCTGCTCCTCGTCGCGCGGGCCGTCGTCGGGCTCGCCGTCGGGGTCGTGCGGACGAACGGCCATGCACAGCACTCTAGAGTCGACACGACGCCGGGCGGACCTCGACCGGACCGGCGCAGCGGAGGGGACGGCGCGTTGTTCTACTGGGTCATGAAGCGGATCCTCGCGGGTCCGCTGCTGCGCGGGATGTTCCGCCCGTGGGTGCGCGGGGCCTCGAACGTCCCCGCCGAGGGTGGCGCCATCCTCGCCAGCAACCACCTGGCCGTCATCGACTCGTTCGTGCTCCCCCTGGTCCTCTCGCGCAAGATCCGCTTCATCGGCAAGTCCGAGTACTTCACCGGTACGGGGGTCAAGGGGCGGCTCAAGGCGGGGTTCTTCCGGGGAGTGGGAACCATCCCCGTCGACCGTGGGGGCGGCAAGGCCAGCGAGGCGGCGCTGCGGACGGGCCTGGAGGTGCTGCGCTCGGGGAACCTGTTCGGGATCTACCCCGAGGGAACCCGCAGCCCCGACGGCCGGCTGTACCGGGGCAAGACCGGTGTGGCACGGCTGGCGCTGGAGTCCGGGGCCCCGGTGATCCCGGTGGCCATGATCGGTACCGACGTCGCCCAGCCGATCGGTCAGGTGATCCCGAGGCCGATCCAGATCGGCGTCGTCATCGGCGAGCCGCTCGACTTCAGCCGGTACAAGGGCATGGAGAACGACCGCTTCATCCTGCGGTCCGTCACCGACGAGATCATGTACGCCCTGATGAGCCTGTCGGGCCAGGAGTACGTCGACATGTACGCGGCGACCGCCAAGGCGCGGATCGCGGCGGGCCACGGCCCGGACGAGGTGGGCCCGGGAGCGGGCGGCCCGGCCGCGCCGGGGGGTCGCCGCGCACCGGACGTCCAGGTACCGGGCCCGCCGTCGGACGCGGGCGAGCCGTCAGTAGGATGACGAGCGTCACCGCCAGGTGACCTGCCACACCGGACGACGGCGTGCCGGGCGGCCGCGGAGGTCGGCACGGGTCCACCCCTGCCGACCCGGTCGGACCGCCGCCGGGACCCACGTCCCGGTCGGGCACTCCCGGCGTCGCCCAGGATCCGGGTCGGTGTGCTGATCCGCAGCATCAACGGAAGGTGCTTCCCCATGTCGGTCCGTCGTGTCGCCCTGCTGACCGCCGGTGGCTTCGCCCCCTGCCTGTCGTCCGCCGTGGGTGGCCTGATCGAGCGGTACACGGAGATCGCGCCCGACGTCGAGATCATCGCCTATCAGCACGGC
This sequence comes from Actinotalea sp., assembly GCA_014360395.1. Classification (GTDB taxonomy): domain Bacteria; phylum Actinomycetota; class Actinomycetes; order Actinomycetales; family Cellulomonadaceae; genus Actinotalea. Next base: position 1,286 of record JACIXM010000072.1, on the reverse strand, counting down.
TACCACGGCCTGCTGCGCGGGGACAAGGTCGTCGTCGACGCCGAGGCGCGCGCCAAGGCGGGGCTCCTGCACCGCTTCGGCGGTAGCCCGATCGGCAACTCCCGGGTCAAGCTCACGAACGCGAAGGACTGCGTCAAGCGCGGCCTGGTGCGGGAGGGCCAGGACCCGCTGCACGTCGCGGCGGAGCAGCTCAAGGCGGACGGCGTCGACGTCCTGCACACCATCGGCGGCGACGACACCAACACCACCGCGGCCGACCTCGCCGCGTTCCTGCACGAGAACGGCTACGAGCTCACCGTGGTCGGCCTGCCCAAGACGATCGACAACGACGTGGTGCCGATCAAGCAGTCGCTGGGTGCGTGGACGGCGGCCGAGGAGGCCGCCGGGTTCGCCGCCAACATCATCGGCGAGCACCGGTCCGGCCCGCGGATGCTCATCGTCCACGAGGTCATGGGGCGGCACTGCGGTTGGCTGACCGCCGCCGCGGCGGCCGAGTACCGCCGGTGGCTGGACCGTCAGGAGTGGGTGCCCTCGATCGGCCTGACGCGGGAGCGCTGGGACGTCCACGCGGTCTTCCTGCCCGAGCTCGCCATCGACATCGACGCCGAGGCCCAGCGCCTCCGGACGATCATGGACGAGCAGGGCAACGTCAACATCTTCCTGTCCGAGGGCGCCGGCATGCACGAGATCGTGGCGCAGCTGGAGGCCGCGGGCGAGACCGTGGAGCGGGACCCGTTCGGCCACGTGAAGCTGGACACCATCAACCCCGGCCAGTGGTTCGCCCAGCAGTTCGCCGAGAAGCTGGGCGCCGAGAAGGTCATGGTCCAGAAGTCGGGCTACTACTCCCGTGCCGCCGCGGCGAACGCGGAGGACCTCCGTCTCATCAAGTCGATGACGGACCTCGCGGTCGAGTGCGCCCTGCGCGGTGAGTCCGGCGTCATCGGCCACGACGAGGAGGACGGCGACCGCCTCAAGGCGATCGCCTTCCCCCGGATCGCGGGCGGCAAGGCCTTCGACATCACCCAGCCGTGGTTCGTCGCGCTGCTGGAGGACCTCGGCCAGCCGCTCGTGGCTGCGAGCACCGAGTGAGCGCGCCGGCGGACGAGGCCGCGGTCGCCGGGCTCGACGCGTGGCGGGACCTGCCGCGTCGGCACCAGCCGGCGTGGCCGGACGAGGCGGACCTCGCGCGCGTCGCGGACGAGCTCGCGTCCCTGCCGCCGCTGGTCTTCGCGGGGGAGGCGGACGTCCTGACGACGCACCTGGCCGCCGCCGGGCGCGGTGAGGCG
>JACIXM010000071.1 GCA_014360395.1 Actinotalea sp. | reverse complement strand
GCACGAAGTCGTGGTCAGTGCCGCGGCGTGCGTGGCCCTGCCACCACCTCGCCGGCGGGGTTCCCGCCGTGCTCGGGCTTGATGTTCGCGGCCGCCTCGATCAGCGTCGAGTCGCCGTGCTCGGCGCCACCCAGGGCGTCGTGCTCGCCGTGCGACTGAGCCGCCGCCAGCTCGGCCGGCGTGACGGGCTCGATGCGGTCCTCGTAGAAGAACCTCGAGACCCGGGCCCGCAGGGCGTCCCGCCGGTAGCCCTTGCGGCGCACGCCGTGCTCGTCGACCGCCGGCAGCAGCTCGAGCGGCTTGTGGGCGTCGTAGTTGACCCGCAGCCACCGCTCGTACTCGTCGAGCGGCTTGTGCACCTCGACGTACTCGCCGTTGGCGAAGCGCACGATCCGACCCGTCTCGTGGCCGTGCAGGACCAGCTCGCGGTCCTTGTGCTGCAGGCCGAGGCAGATGCGCTTCGTCACGATGAACGCGATCACCGGGGCGACGAAGAAGAGCACCCGGAACAAGCGGGACAGGTCGTTCAACGACAGCGCGAAGTGCGTTGCGATGAGGTCGTTGGCACCGGCGACCAGCAGGACGAAGAACGCCGTGAGGAGGGCGACGCCGCTGGCCGTCCGCACCGGGGCGTTGCGCGGGCGGTCCAGCACGTGGTGCTCGCGCTTGTCGCCGGTCGCCCAGGCCTCGACGAACGGGTACAGGGCAAGGAGTGTGAAGAGCAGACCCGGGACGATGACGGCCGGGATGAGGACGTTCAGCGAGAGCGTGAACCCGCCGATCACCCACTCCGTCGCGCCTCCGCCGGGCATCAGCCGCAGCGCACCTTCGAGGAAGAGCATGTACCAGTCGGGCTGGGCTCCGGCGCCGACGGGCGAGGGGTCGTAGGGCCCGTAGTTCCACACGGGGTTGATCGTCATCGTGCCCGCCATGAGCGCCACGACGCCGAAGACGATGAAGAAGAAGCCACCGGCCTTGGCGACGTACACCGGGAAGAGCGGGTAGCCGACCACGTTCCGGTCGGTGCGGCCCGGCCCTGGGTACTGGGTGTGCTTGTGCAGGACGACGAGGAACAGGTGCAGGCCGATGAGGGCCAGGATCAGGCCTGGGATCACGAGGATGTGCAGCGTGAAGAGCCTGGGGATGATGTGCTCGCCGGGGAACTCGCCACCGAAGATCATGTACGACATGTAGCTGCCGATGATCGGGATCGACTTCACGACCCCGTCGGTGATGCGCAGGCCGTTGCCCGACAGGACGTCGTCGGGCAGCGAGTACCCGCTGAATCCGGCGGCCAGGCCGAGGATCATGAGCACGAAGCCGACGAGCCAGTTGATCTCGCGCGGCTTGCGGAAGGCGCCCGTGAAGAACACGCGCATCATGTGGGTGACGATCGACGCCATGAACAGCAGGGCTGCCCAGTGGTGGATCTGCCGCATGAGCAGACCACCGGTGACCTCGAAGGACAGGACGAGGGTCGAGGCGAACGCCTCCGACATCTCGACGCCGTTCATCGGCGCGAACGGGCCCTCGTAGATCATCAGGCCCATGCTGGGGACGAAGAACATCGTCAGGAAGATGCCGCTGATCAGGAGGATCACGAACGAGTAGAGCGCGATCTCGCCGAGCAGGAAGGACCAGTGGTCCGGGAAGATCTTCCGGGCGAAGTTCTTGACCGCCAGACCGGCACCGGTCCGCTGGTCGAGGTAGTCAGCCGTGCCCCCCGCGGCGCGGTTCACAGTGCTCATCTCAGCCGCTCCCAGTAGCTCGGACCGATCGGTTCGTCGAAGTCGTCCTGCGCGATGAGGTACCCGTCGTCGTCGACCGTGATGGGCAGCTGGGGCAGCGGCCGCGCGGCGGGGCCGAACACCACCTTCGCGCCGTCCGACATGTCGAACGTCGACTGGTGGCAGGGGCACAGGAGGTGGTGGGTCTGCTGCTCGTAGAGCGCCACGGGGCAGCCGACGTGGGTGCAGATCTTGGAGTAGGCGACGATGCCGTCGTAGGACCAACCGGCTCGCTCCGGCGTCTCCTTGAGGTCACGGGGGTCCATCCGGACCATGAGGACGACGGCCTTGGCCTTCTCCTCGATCCAGTGGCTCCCCCCCTCCTCGCGGAGGTTCTCGGGGATGACGTGGAAGACGGAGCCGATCGTGACGTCCGCCGCGCGGATGGGCTCCCCGGACGGGTCGCGCGCGAGGCGCTTGCCGCGTTCCCACAGCGTGTGGCGGAACTTGCTGACGTTCCAGTCCCCTCCCACCTCGCCGATGAGCGGGACGGCGACCGTCAGGGGAGCCAGCGCCACGGCGGAGACGACAGCGCCCTTGAGCACGCCGCGCCGCCCGATACCCGAGTCCTCCGCGCCCTGGCGGAGCACGTCCAGGGCGGCCTCGCGGGTCGCGGCGTCGCTGCGCTGCGGGTGCCTCGCCTCCTGGCGCTCGTGGTCGGACATGAGGGTCTTGGCCCAGTGCACGGCCGCGGCCCCGATGCCGAACATCGCGAGGAACAGGCTGATGCCGAGCGCGATGTTCGAGATGCGCATGCTGGCGACGGTCTCGCCCGGCCGGACCAGGAAGTACGCGAGCAGGAAGCCGATCGTGCCGAGGATCGAGATCGCGAACATCGCGACGACCTGGCGCTCGGCTCGCTTGGCAGCGGCCGGGTCGACGTCGGACTGACGCAGGCGGTGCTCGGGCAGGCCCGGGTCCTCGAACCGCGCGGGGACGGTGCCCTCGGTGCGGGCGAGGTCCTGGCCGCCGGCGGTGCCGCCGATCTGCGGGGTCTGCTCGTTGGTCATGAGGACTTCGCTCCGATCCAGACGGCGGAGGCGATCAGCAGGCCCATGCCGACCACCCAGATCCAGACGCCCTCGCCGACCGGGCCGATGGAGCCGAGCGTGGTGCCGCCGGGCGAGCCGTTGCGCTGCTCCTCGAGGAAGGCGATGACGTCGCGCTTCTCCTCGGGCGTGATGTTGGCGTCGTTGAACACCGGCATGGACTGGGGGCCCGTCAGCATGGCGGTGTAGATGTCGGTCGGTCGCGACTGCGCGAGCGACGGGGCGTACTTGCCCTCCGAGAGCGCACCGCCGGCACCGATGGCGCCGTGGCACATCGCGCAGTTCGTGCGGAAGATGGCCATGCCGTTGGCGGGGTCGCCCAGCGCCGGGTCGACCTGCTCGGCGGACGGGACGGCCGGGCCGGGGCCCAGGCTCGCGACGTACGCGGCGAGCTGGTTGATCTGCTCCCGGTTGAACTGCGGCGGCTTGGCGGCGGCCTGGGGCCCCTCCAGCTGCATCGGCATCCGGCCGGTGCTCACCTGGAAGTCCACCGCGGCGGCGCCGACGCCGATGAGGGTCGGGTTGTTGTCACGACCCTCCGCGTTGACGCCGTGGCACGTGGCGCAGTTCGCGACGAAGAGTGCCCGGCCGGCCTCCACGTCGTCGGTGGTCGGCGCCGCAGCGCCCTCGGCGCTCGGTGCGAGGGCCGCGTACAGCCCTCCGGTCAGGACGAGCGCCAGCGCGAGGAGCACGACCGGGGCGAACCGGTGGTGCCGGCGGGCGGCGATGGCCTTCACGAAGCGGTCCTCATCTCGTTGCTGCCGTCCTGCTGGCCAGGACGGTCGTTCCTGCGCGGCGCGGGGGTCGCCGCTGGGCTTGCTGCGTCGGCGGCGATCCGCTCCCGGTCCGACATCCGGATCAGCGGATGATGTAGATCGCGAAGAACAGCGCGATCCACACGACGTCGACGAAGTGCCAGTAGTACGACGTCACGATCGCGGTGGTCGCCTCGTGGTGCCCGAAGCGCCGGGCGGCGAACGCCCGGCCCAGGACGAAGAGGAAGGCGATGAGCCCGCCGACCACGTGGAGGCCGTGGAAGCCGGTCGCCAGGTAGAACACCGAGCCGTAGGGGCTGGAGGCGATGGTGAGACCGTGCTCCACCAGCTCGGCGTACTCGAACACCTGACCGCCGATGAAGATCGACCCCATGATGAACGTCAGGGTCATCCACTCGGTCATGCCCCAACGGTTGACCTCGAGCAGCTTCCCGGTCCGGTGGGGCTGGAACCGCTCCGCGGCCCAGACGCCCATCTGGCAGGTGATCGAGCTCAGGACCAGGATCGTCGTGTTGATCGACGCGAAGGTCAGGTTGAGCGAGGGGGTCTCGGCGGCCCACACCTCCGGGACCGTCGAGCGGAGCGTGAAGTACATCGCGAAGAGGCCCGCGAAGAACATCAGCTCGCTCGCGAGCCAGACGATGGTGCCGACCGACACCGGGTTGGGCCGGTTGACGCTCAGGTGCGGTGGGGCAGAGGTGGCAGCCGTCGTAGTTGACACCCCGTCATTATGGGGGACGAGCGCCCCGAGTGGGACCAAGGGCCCGACAGCGCGTCTCACAGGTCTCAGTCGCGGCTCAGTCCCTCCCGCCGGACGGCGGCGAGGGGAGCGCGGTGGTGGTCGACGGGTCGGGACAGAGGTCCGCGGGCATGCGGCCGTGCCAAGATGTTGCGCTGGTGGACGGCCCACCGGACCGGTCGACGACGAATGAGGCGAGGATGGCCACGACGGACGTGCACGACGAGTGGGACGAGCCCGCGGACTCCGCGCCGCCCCGCCTGCGGGTCCTGCTCTACAGCTCGGACGCGACCACGCGTGAGGCCGTGCGCCTGGCTGTCGGCCGCCGGATCGCTCGTGACCTGCCGCCCATCGAGTGGGTCGAGGTCGCGACCGCGGACGTCGTCGTCGCGACCGTGGACGCCGGCGGTCTGGACCTCATCGTCCTGGACGGCGAGGCGGCCAAGAACGGCGGCATGGGTCTGTGCCGGCAGCTGAAGGACGAGATCTTCCGCTGCCCGCCGGTCGTGTTGCTCATCGCACGCCCGCAGGACGCCTGGCTCGCGTCGTGGTCGCAGGCCGACGCCGTCGTCGCGCGCCCCCTCGACCCGATCGCCGTCCAGGAGACGGTCGCCGGGGTCCTGCGTCGCGCGCACGCCGTGTGATGACTCCTCCCGAGCGTTCCTGGAGCGGTCTGCTCGCGCGGCTGCTCCGCCGTGAGGACCTGTCCACCGCGGACTGCGCGTGGGCCATGGGACAGGTGATGACGGGCGAGGCCTCACCCGTCCAGCTCGCCGCGTTCCTCGTGGCGCTGCGCGCCAAGGGCGAGACCGTCCACGAGGTCAGCGGACTCGTGGAGGAGATGCTCGCCCACGCCCACCGGATCGACGTCCCAGGGCCCGCGGTGGACATCGTCGGTACGGGCGGTGACATGCACCACACCGTGAACATCTCGACGATGGCGTCCCTGGTGGTCGCCGGCGCCGGGGTCCGGGTCGTCAAGCACGGCGGACGTGCGGCGTCCTCATCCAGCGGGACGGCCGACGTCCTCGAGGCCCTCGGCCTCCGGCTGGACCACCCCCCGCAGCGGGTCGCCGAGCTCGCGCAGGAGGTCGGGATCACCTTCTGCTTCGCCCAGGTCTTCCACCCCGCGATGCGGCACGCCGCACCGACGCGCCGGGAGCTCGGTGTCCCCACGGCCTTCAACATCCTGGGACCGCTGACGAACCCGGCCCAGCCCGGGGCCGCGGCGCTCGGGGTGCCGGACGCGCGGATGGCGGCCCTGATGGCGGCCGTGCTCGCCGAGCGCGGCACGTCCGCGCTGGTCTTCCGTGGACACGGGGGCCTCGACGAGCTCGCCGCCACGGGCCCGGCGCAGGTGTGGTGGGTCCACGAGGGCCGGGTGACCGAGCACGTCGTCGACCCGGTGAGCGATCTGGGCCTGCCCCCGATCACCGTGGATCAGCTGCGTGGCGGCTCACCCGTGCACAACGCGGAGGTGGTCCGCCGGCTGCTCGCGGGGGAGACCGGTCCGGTCCGGGACACGGTCCTGCTCAACGCGGCTGCGGCCCTGGTGGCCGAGGGCTCGACCCCTGGGACGGCCGAGGGCGACCTCGTGACGCGCCTGCGCGCCGGCCTGCTGACCGCCGCGCGCGCGGTGGACGACGGCGGGGCGGCAGCCGTGCTCGAGCGCTGGATCGCCGCGTCGACCGCGTGACCGTCCCAGACCGCGGAACCGGCACCTGAACGGCACCTGACCGGCACCTGACCGGCACGGGGTGGCGCCGGACCGCGGCGCCGGTCGACGGGCTCGCTGTCAGTCGCCGAGACCCAGGTCGAAGGCCTCCTCGAGGTCGTGCTGGGAGTACGCACGGAAGGCGATGTAGGTCTGCGTCCGGCGCACCCCCTCGACCTTGCTGAGCCGGTCCGCGATGACGTCGGCCAGCTCCTCGTGGCGACGCACCCGGACGACGGCCACCAGGTCGACCTCCCCGGTCACCGAGTAGACCTCGCTCACCCCCGGGATCTCGGCCACGTCCGCAGCGATCTCCGGGATGCGCGCGGGGTCCGTGTCGACGAGGACGATGGCCGTGATCATGGTGTTCCTCCTGGTGATGGTGCGCCCATCATGCCGCGGCCGGCGTCGCTGAGGTCCCTCGGACCTGCGGTCACCGCGACGACGGCGGGAGAGGTGCCGCGGACCCGGTAGGCCTCCGCGCCACGGACCGGGCAGGCCCAGCCGTCCCCGACCTCGACGAGGCGGACGTCGTCGTCCTCCAACCAGGACAGCACGAGGTCGACCTCCTCCGGGTGGGCCCGGCCGGCCGGCAGGGCGGGCGGGTCGACATGCTCGGCGGTCGAGACCAGCGCGTCGATGACGGGCCGTGGGTCCGCCCGCGGCGGCGAGGTCGCCGTCGCGCACAGACGGCCGTGGCGGACGACGACGACCTCCCAGCCGCCGGCGTCGACGCGTCGGGCAGCCACGAGCTGGGGGATCGCCGCGAGACGGCGGGACCGCTGGGCCCGCGCCGCGCCCCGCAGGAACGCCTCGAGGCGGTCGCGGACCGCCGCGGCCTCCTCGAACCGCTCCTCGAGGGCCAGTGCCGCGATCCGCTGCGCGTGCGCCGCGACGACCGGTTCCGGGTCGCCGGTCATGGCGGCCCGGACGGCGTCGACGACGCCGGCGTAGCCCGCCACGCTCTGCGCGCCCGTGCAGGGCGCCCCGCACCGTCCCAGGCCGGCGAGCGCACAGGCCGAGGCGTGCGCGGCGGGCCGCGCGGGGAGCCGGCCGCTGCACTGACGCACCGGGAAGGTCGCGTGCAGCGCGTCGACGGCGAGCTGCACAGCCGCGCGCGAGCCGAAGGGGCCGATGTGCGTGGCGTCGTCCCTCCCGTCCGGGCCCCGCACGACGGAGAGCCGGGGGAAGGGCTCGACGGTGAGGCGGACCCATGGCTGCCGCTCGGGGTGCCGCGACCGGCGGTTGTAGCGGGGCCGGTGCTCGGCGATGAGCCGGAGCTCGCGGACGCGCGCCTCCAGGACCGACCCGCAGACGACCGGGTGGACGCGCTCGGCGAGCATGACCATCTCCGTCATGCGGCGCCGGGACTCGGCGGCGGTGAAGTAGGACCGCACACGGGTGCGGATGCGGGTGGAGGTGCCGACGTAGAGCACCTCCCCGCGGCCGTCGAGGAACTGGTACACGCCGGGGGCGTCGGGCAGTCCGTCCGCCAGGTGACGACGACGCCGGCGTGCCGCGGGGACGGGGTCCGCGGCGGTGGCCAGGTCCTCCAGCGTGGTGACGCCGAGCGCTCCGAGCCGGTCCAGCAGGCCGTGCAGCACGTCCACGGTCGCCCGGGCGTCGTCCAGGGCCCGGTGCACGGGAGTGACCGTGGCCCGGAAGTGCGCCGCGAGGGTGGCCAGCTTGTTGTTGGGCACCTCGTCGCGGGTCAGCGCGCGCCGGGCGAGCGCGACCGTGTCGACGACCCGGGGGGCCGGCCAGGGGTGCCCGAGCCGGGTCGCCGCCGCCCGCAGGAAGCCCACGTCGAACGGCGCGTTGTGGGCGACGAGCACGGCGCCCCGGGCGAACTCCAGGAACGACGGCAGCACCTCGGCGATCGTCGGCGCCCCCCGGACCATGGAGGTGGTGATGCCGGTGAGCGCGGCGATCGTCGCGGGCACCGGGGTCCCGGGGTCCACGAGGGTCTGCAGCTCGCCCAGCACCTCTCCGCCGCGGACCCGGACGGCGCCGATCTCGGTGATCCCGCACGTCTGCGGGTTGCCTCCGGTCGTCTCGAGGTCGACGACGACGAACGTCACCTCCCGCAGCGGTGTCGCCCCGGCGTCGAACGCGTCGAAGGTCGGCTGCACGGGAGCTGCGGTCGGCATGGCGCCGACGGTAGGGCGGAGCCCTGACACGACCGGCTCCGACACGCCTCGGGCCACCACGGTCAGGCCCCGGGAGGCCGCCGTGCCGCACCGGGCACCGCCGCGCCGGGCGGGGGAGTCGTCGTGGCGCCGGGGCGCCGCGACGGACGTGGCCGGGGGCCCGTCGGGGGCGTGTCGGTGCTCGCCCGTACCGTCGGCCTCATGATGATCGACTGTGACGGCTGCGCGGTCCGCGGTGACGCGTGCAGCGACTGCGTGGTCACCTTCCTGACCATCCCGGTGCGCTCCCGCGGGCCCGTCGACCTCGATCCTGCTGAGCGGGACGCCATCGCCGTCCTCGCCGGATCGGGGCTCGTCCCGCCGCTGCGCCTCGCCCGGGCGCAGTGACGGCCGGGGCCCCGTGACGCGCGGGTCGACGGGACCGCCCTCGACGTGTGGGGCGGGCGACGTGACGACGCGCGCGACCGCACACCGGCGG
>JACIXM010000070.1 GCA_014360395.1 Actinotalea sp. | reverse complement strand
CTCGGCCGCACTCCGACCGACCTCCGGGTCCGCCCCCGCACCGAGCCCGCGGGTGAGCTCGCGCCCGACGTCGAGCTTGACGTCGGCGTCGGACATGAGCAGTGCCTGGGCATCGGTGTTGATCGCGATGAACTCGACGCCCTTGAGGCCGACCTCGATCATGCGGTTGACGGCGTTGACGCCGCCGCCGCCGATGCCGACCACCTTGATGACCGCCAGGTAGTTCTGGGGTGCTGCCACGTCGGTGCCTTCCGTCGGGCCCCCAACCCTCAAGTTCAGGTAGAGGGTTAGAGTTATGTCAGATGTGCTGTCGGGTCATGACGCTAGGTCGCCGACCGGGCCCCGGCAAACACCTGGCGGGCGTGTCGGCGCAGTGACCCCACTCACGGTCCGACGGACCGGTGCGGGACCCGTCCCGGACGGGCACCGCCCGTCGCCGAGCGCGCGCCGCGACGGGCCGGACGGATCAGGACGTGGTGATGGGCAGCTCGGGCGCGGAGACGTCGAAGACACGCGCGTCGCTGCTCGCCTCGGCCTCGCGGAGCGTCTGCAGGACCCGCGCCTTCAGGGCTGTCCGGTCCGCGCTCCCCCACTCGACCACCACCCCGTCCACGAGCTCGAGCTCGACGGTGTCCCGGGTCTGCGCGGAGATCTGGGCCACCTCGGCGGCGAGCTCCTCGGGGAGCCCCTCGAGCACGGCGAGGACCGCCGTCAGCGCGCGGGCCTCCGGGTCGTCGAGGGGGACCTGGACCACCGGAAGGCCGGGCGCGGGCTCGGCCGCCCGGCCGACCCGCACACCCTCCGCGTCCAGCAGCGCGTACCCCGCCTCCGTGTCCGGGACCGCCACGACCGGCTCGCGCGACACGAGCACGACCCGCAGGCCGTGCGGCCACTGCCGGGTGACCTCAGCCGCCCGGACGCCCGGCACCTCGAGGATCTGCCGCCGCAGGCCCACCGTGTCCAGGCGCGGCAGCGGGACGCCGCCGTAGGGCTCGACGACGGCCTCGACGGCGGCGGGCTCGACCACCGTCCCCTCGCCCTCGACGCGCAGCCGGTCCAGGTCGAGGGCCAGCGCCGGCGAGACGAGCAGCACCCAGGCGAGCGTGCCGAGGACCGCCACGACCGTGCCGGACAGCAGCAGGCGCCGCCGGGTCAGGCGGCGCCGCATCCGGACCCGCTCGGCGAACCGCTCAGCCGACCGGCGGGAGACGACGTCCGGTCGCACGGGACGCCACCCCTCCGCGCGGCCCGCTGGTGTCGGGACGACGGGCGACGTGCCGGGCCGCACCGGCCGCTGCGACCCCTCGGCGCCGGGCGGTGCGGCGGGCAGCTGCGCGGTCCCGCGGACCGCTGCCTGCAGCGCGGCGGGGCCGTCGTGCGGCTCGGGGTCCCTCGACCGCGGCGCGGGCGCGCGGGCGGGGGCGGGGGCGGGTCGGGGGGCGGCGTCCGGCCCCGCCGGCTCCCCGGCCACCGGC
>JACIXM010000007.1 GCA_014360395.1 Actinotalea sp. | reverse complement strand
CACCGCCGGGCCAGACGGGATCCTACGGCCGGCGCGACCCCCTCGTGACCACGGCCGGGGCGGACCGGTGGCGGCCGGGACGTCAGGAGGCGGCCACCGTCGTCAGCACCCACTCGGCGACGAGGTCCCCGACGACGTCGGGCTGCACGACGCTGCCGTGCGTGGCGCCCTCGATCACGACGAGCTCGACCGGGTGCCCCTGCGCGGTCAGCGCGGCCTCGAACCCGCGCGCGAACTGCTCCCCCACCAGCTCGTCCTCGGAGCCGTGGACGAGCAGGAAGGGCAGCTCCGGCCGCCGGTCCGCCAGCAGGACGGGGTTGCCCTGCGCCCAGAGCTCCGGCGCCTCCGGCTCGGGAACCCCGAAGAGGTTGCCTGCCAGCCCGCGGGTGGCCGAGACGTCGTAGGGACCGGCCAGCCCGACGACCCCGTCGGACGCGCGGGCCGGATAGGGGCAGAACGCGTCAGTACCCTCCGGGACGAGGCCGACCACCGCTGACAGGTGCGCCCCCGCGGAGTGGCCGGCGACGACGACGGGCACGTCCGGGACCTCCTGCGCCGCGTACGCCACGGCGCACCGGACGTCGTCGGCGGGCACGGGCCAGCTCGTCCCCGTCGAGGACGTGCCGTAGGTGATCGTCACGACGGCCAGGCCCGCCGACACCAGGTGCTCACCGAGCGGGGCCAGCCACCGCGGGTCGGCCCGGCTCCAGCCGCCGCCCGGCACGAGGACGACGACGGCGGCCGGGTCCTCCCGGGGCAGCCGGACCGTCACCGGCAGGCCCGCGAGGTACTCACCGGTCCCCGGTTCCGTCCGGGGGCGGGGCGGGGCGCCGGTGGCCGGGCCCGACGGGGTGGGCGATGCCGTCGGCTCGGGCTGCGACGGTCCCGGGGAGCCACCGGAGGCGTCACAGCCGGCCAGCCCGAGAGCCACGGCGAGGACGACGGCCGGCCCGGCCAGGAGGGCACGGCGACGCGACAGGATCACCGCCGCAGTCTCGCAGGGTCGTGTCAGGGGCGGGTGCCAGACTGCGCCGGTGCCCCAGCCGAGAACGCCCGGGACGCCCGCGCCGGCGTCGTCGTCCGCCCCTGCCTCGCCCTCCTCGCCGTCGGCCCTGCGTGCCGACGGGCCCGCGGACCTGCGCGAGCGGGCGGAGGAGCTGCTCCGCCGGCTGGTCGGGAACGCCGACGCCCGGCTGCGGGAGGACCAGTGGACGGCGGTCGAGGCACTGGTCGCCGGCCGGCGCCGGGCCCTCGTCGTCCAGCGCACGGGCTGGGGGAAGTCCGCGGTCTACTTCGTCGCGACCGGTCTGCTGCGCGAGCGCGGGGCCGGCCCCACCGTGATCGTCTCCCCGCTGCTGGCCCTCATGCGCAACCAGGTCGACGCCGCCCGGCGGGCCGGGATCCGGGCGGAGACCATCCACTCGGCGAACACCGAGGAGTGGGACGAGGTCCACGCGCGGGTCGCCGCCGGCGAGGTCGACGTGCTGCTCGTCTCCCCCGAGCGGCTGACCCACCCGGGCTTCCGGGACGAGGTCCTGCCGCACCTGGCGGCGACCGCAGGCCTGCTCGTGGTCGACGAGGCGCACTGCATCTCCGACTGGGGGCACGACTTCCGGCCGGACTACCGCCGGATCGGCTCGCTCCTGACCGACCTGCGGCCGGGCACGCCCGTGCTCGCGACCACGGCGACCGCCAACGCCCGCGTGACGGCCGACGTCGCCGAGCAGCTGCGCGCGGGGCACGACGGGGACGTGCTGGTCCTGCGCGGCGGCCTGGACCGGCGCAGCCTGCGCCTGTCGGTGGTGGAGCTGCCCGACCAGGCGGCGCGACTCGCCTGGCTCGTCACCACGCTGCCCCGGCTGCCCGGCTCCGGGATCGTCTACTGCCTGACCGTCGCCGCCGCGGAACAGGTGGCGGCCCACCTGCGCGGGGCGGGGATCACCGTGCGCAGCTACACCGGCCGCACCGAACCGGCAGAACGGGCCGCGTCCGAGGAGGACCTCCTGGCCAACCGGGTCAAGGCCCTCGTGGCGACGTCGGCGCTGGGGATGGGCTTCGACAAGCCCGACCTCGGCTTCGTGGTGCACCTGGGCGCGCCGTCCTCGCCCATCAGCTACTACCAGCAGGTGGGCCGGGCCGGACGCGCGACCGACCGGGCGGAGGTCGTGCTCCTGCCCGGGCGCGAGGACCGGGCGGTCTGGGACTGGTTCGCCGCCATGTCCTTCCCTGCCGAGGACCAGGTCAGGGCCACCCTGCGGGCGCTGGAGGAGGCCGGGCGGCCGCTGTCGACCGCCGCGTTGGAGCCCCGGGTGGACCTGCGCCGCTCGCGCCTGGAGCTGCTGCTCAAGGTCCTCGACGTCGACGGTGCGGTGCGCCGCGTCCCAGGGGGCTGGACGGCCACGGGGCGATCGTGGACGTACGACGCCGAGCGCTACGCCCGCGTGCGGGCGGCGCGCGAGGCCGAGGAACGCCTCATGACCGAGTACGTCCGCACCCCGGGCTGCCGGATGGCCTTCCTCCGCTCGGTGCTCGACGACCCCGAGCTCGTCGGGGCTGGGCACCCCACGCCGGACGTCGAGGCCGCGAGCGACGCCGACGACCCGGGCTGGAGGTGCGGGCGCTGCGACCGCTGCGTCCCCGACATCCCCTGGTCCGCCCCCGACGACGACGCCGTGCGGTCCGCCCGCGCCGCCCTCGCCGTCCCGGGGGAGGACCTCGAGCCGCGCCGGCAGTGGCCGACCGGGATGGCCGCCCTCGGCGTGCCGCTGGCCGGTCGCCTCGCGGCCGAGGAGCAGGCCGGCCGAGGCCGCGCCGTCGGGCGGCTCGACGCCCTCGGGTGGGGCCAGGCGCTGCGCGAGCTCTTCGCTGCGTCACCCGACGGCCGGCCGACGGACGGCCCGGTCCCGGAGATCCTGCGCCGGGGGGTGCGCGAGGTCCTCGACACGTGGTCACCCCGGGTCGACGGCGTGGTGGCCGTGGCCTCGGCGAGCCGGCCGGAGCTCGTGCACCACCTGGCCGCGGGGACCGCTCGGCACCTCGGCGTCCCGTTCGTGGGCGAGCTCCGTCCGGACCCCGACCTCCCACCCGGGCGCCACGACGTGAACTCCGCCCAGCGCCTCGCCACGGTCGCCCGGCGGCTGCACGTCGGGCTCGGCGAGGCCGCGCTCGCCGGCCTGCCCGGTCGCACGGTGCTCCTCGTCGACGACCGGGTCGCCAGCGGGTGGACCATGACGGTCGGCGCCCGGCTGCTCCGCCAGCGCGGCGCGGCGGAGGTGCTGCCCTTCGCGCTCGCCCTCGGCTGAGGCGGCGGCCGGTCAGGCCCGTCAGAAGCGGGCGTGGACCGCCTCGCCGTGCGCGGGGAGGTCCTCGTCGCGGGCGAGCGCGACCAGGCGCTCGGAGACCTCCGCGAGCGCGTCGGCCCCGTACTCGACGACCTGGACCGGCCGCAGGAAGCTGTGCACGCCGAGGCCGCTGGAGAAGTGCGCGCAACCGCCGGTCGGCAGGACGTGGTTGGAGCCGGCCATGTAGTCGCCGAGCGACACCGGGGAGTACGGGCCCACGAAGATCGCCCCCGCGCTCGTGACCCGCTCGGCGACGGCCGCCGCGTCCGCGGTCTGGATCTCCAGGTGCTCCGCACCGTAGGCGTTGACCACCTCCAGGCCCTGCTCGAGGTCGTCGACGAGCACGATCGCCGACTGCGGGCCGGACAGCGCCGTGGCGACCCGCTCGGCGTGCTTCGTCGCCGCGACCACCCCCGGCAGCAGCGCCTCCACCGCGTCGGCGAGGGCCTCCGAGGCCGTGACGAGCACCGAGGCCGACGTCGGGCCGTGCTCCGCCTGGGACACCAGGTCGGCGGCGACGTGCCGCGGGTCCGCCGTCTCGTCGGCCAGGACGGCGATCTCCGTCGGTCCGGCCTCGGAGTCGATGCCGACGACGCCGCGCACCAGCCGCTTGGCCGCGGTGACGTACTGGTTGCCCGGACCGGTGACGACGTCCACCGGCTCGCACAGGACGTCGCCGTCGACGTCGCTCTCCCCCGCCGCCCCGTAGGCCAGCATCGCGACGGCCTGGGCCCCGCCGACGGCGTAGACCTCCTCGACGCCCAGCAGGTGGCACGCAGCGAGGATGGTCGGGTGCGGCAGCCCGCCGTGCTCGCGCTGGGGCGGGCTCGTCACGACGAGGGAGCCGACGCCTGCCTCCTGGGCCGGCACGACGTTCATCACGACGGACGAGGGGTAGACGGCCAGCCCGCCGGGGACGTAGAGGCCCACCCGTCGGACCGGCAGCCAGCGCTGCCGGACCTGGGCGCCCGGCGCGACGTCGACGACGAGGTCCTCGGGCACCTGGGCACGGTGGACGACACGGACGCGGCGGATCGCCTCCTCGAGGGCGGCCCGGACCGTCGGGTCGAGGGTGTCCACGGCCGTGGCCAGGGCGTCCGCAGGGACCCGGAGGTGCTCCGGACGCACCCCGTCGAACCGCTCGGCCAGGTCGCGCAGCGCCGCGGCACCCCGGTGCCGCACCTCCTCCACCAGCGGCGCCACCTGGTGCACCGCACCGTCGACGTCCAGCTCCGGACGCGGCAGGGTGCGGGCCAGCTCACGCGGGGAGAGCCTGCGGCCACGCAGGTCGAGACGGGGGATCGCCGGGGTCGTCGTCACGGTGGCCATCCTAGGTCGGGCGGACCGGGCGGGAGCGGGCCGGTCACCGTCGTCTCAGGCCGTCGGCACGCCCGCCGCGACGGCACAGAAGTAGAGCCCCGGCGGTGCGGGTTCCGTACCGGGCTCGCGCCCCGGCGCAGCCGTCCGGACGCGACGTGCGCCAGACTGTCCGGGTGGAACCACGGACCGTCGACGCCGAGGACGGCATCCGCCTCGGCCAGCTGCTCAAGCTCGCCGGAGTCGCGGAGAGCGGCGGGCACGCGCGCGCCCTCCTGGAGGACGGCGAGGTCACCGTCAACGGGGAGCCCGAGACCCGCCGCGGGCGGCGCGTGCTGCGCGGCGACGTCGTCGTCGTGGCGCTGCCCGCGGGCGAGGAGACGGTCCGCCTCGGCTGAGGCCTCCCCCCGCGCGGGCGTGCGCGCGACTCAGCGCGTCATGTAGGCCGAACCCATCACCCGGTCGGCCGCCAGCCGCAGCACGACCCGGCGCGGGTCCTCGGTCAGGGTGCGGTAGCGGGCCGCGTACCGACGCATGGCCTCGAGCACCTCGTCCCGCTCGCGCGCGACGGTGATCGTCCCCTCGAGGGTCAGCCAGCGGCCCCCGTCGACCTGGCACACGGCCGCACGGGCCACGCCGTGGGCCTTGATCGCCGCCTCGATGTTGCGGACCTTGGCCGAGGTGTGGCGGGTGGTGATCCTCAGGACGCCCTGGTCGGGGTCCCACGTGAAGCCGACGGGGTCGACGTGCGGCGTGCCGTCCGGACGCTGCGTGGTCAGCGTCGCCAGGTGGCGCTCGGTCACGAAGACGTG
>JACIXM010000069.1 GCA_014360395.1 Actinotalea sp. | reverse complement strand
CAAAGAGCCGGAGCAGAGACATGCGTCACTGAAGCGCGTCCTGGGTCGCGCGCGACACATATGGCTGCGACTGTTCACGAGCCAGGGAGAATCGCGCGGGTCTGCTGCACGGATAGGTGACAGTGGTTCTCAGGCGGCGAGTGCGACCTGAGGGGTCATGATGGTCTCGAACTCGATGGGTGTCAGGCGGCCGAGGCGGGCTTGGCGCCGCCGGCGGTGGTAGGTCCGTTCGATCCAGGTGATGATCGCGATCCGCAGGTCCTCGCGGGTGGTCCACCGGCGCCGGTTCAAGACGTTCTTCTGCAGCAGCGAGAAGAACGACTCCATCGCGGCGTTGTCCCCTGCGGAGGCGACCTGCCCCATCGATCCGACCAGGTCGTGGCGAGCCAGTTCGGCCAGCACCTTCCTTGATCGGAACTGGCTGCCTCGGTCCGAGTGCACCACGCATCCGGCGACGTCGCCGCGCCGAGCCACGGCGCTGGCCAGCGCGTTCACCGCAAGGTGGGACGTCATCCGGTCGCTGATGGAGTACCCCACGATCCGGGAAGAGAACACGTCCTTGACCGCGCAGAGGTAGAGCTTGCCCTCGGCGGTTGGGTGCTCGGTGATGTCCCAGAGCCACAGCCGGTTCGGGGCGTCGGCGGTGAAGACCCGTCGTACGAGGTCGTCGTGAGCGGGCGGGCCAGCCTTCTTGCCGTTCCGGGTGCGCTTCTTGCCGAACACCGACCACCAGCCGTTGCCCGAGCAGATCCGCCACACCGTGCGGTCGCAGGCCCGCAGGCCAGCCCTCGCGGCCTCATCGGCCAGGAGGCGATAGCCGAACTCCGGATCATCGCGGTGGGCGTCGAACAGGGCGTTGGCGAGGTATGCCTCCTCAAGCTCCCGGGCGCCGACGGGCGCGGCGAGCCAGCGGTAGTAGGGCTGGCGGGCGAGCTTGAGGACCCGGCACGTCACCGTGACGGGGATCCCGTCGTCGGCGAGCTCAGTCACGAGCGGGTAGATCATTTTCCCGGCAGATGAGCCTGGGACAGGTAGGCCGCGGCGCGGCGCAGGACCTCGACCTCCTGCTCGAGCAGCCGGTTACGGCGGCGCAGCTCACGCAGCTCCGCGGACTCGCTGACGGTCGCGCCGGGGCGGTTGTCGTCCTCGACGTCGGCGTCGCGCAGCCAGTTGCGCAGGCACGACTCGGCGATCCCGAAGTCGGCCGCCACCTGCTTGATCGGCGCGTCACCGCGGCGCGCGACCGCCACGACATCCCGCCGGAACTCCATCGGATAGGGCCTGGGCACGGTGCACATCCTTCCAGCGGCGCCTCCCGGCACCACAGGTCAGGTGTCACCTACTCGTGCATCAGACCCCACTGAGCGCCGTTGCAGTGACGTACAGACACATGACCCAGGGCCCCACAGCCCATGTCAGCCTCCTCCGGGACCCCGGGGAAGGACGTCGGACCGATTGCGACAGGACGGTCGGGTACAGGGCCCGGCCACGACGTCCCCGGACGGACAGAAGGACAGGACGAGCATGGCGCAGGGTGCTGTGAAGTGGTTCAACGCTGAGAAGGGCTACGGGTTCATCGCCCAGGACGGCGGCGGCGCCGACGTCTTCGTGCACTACTCGGCGATCGAGACGCAGGGCTACAAGACGCTCGAGGAGGCCCAGCGGGTCGAGTTCGAGATCACGCAGGGTCCGAAGGGCCCGCAGGCCGAGAAGGTCCGCCCGCTCTGACCGGACGTACCGAGACC
>JACIXM010000068.1 GCA_014360395.1 Actinotalea sp. | reverse complement strand
GGTGCGGACGCTGCCCGCCCCCGGACGCTGCCGGCCCTCACGCTGCCACCGGCAGCTCGGACGACGCAGCGCCCCGGGCCGGGGCCCGGGGCGCTGCGGAGGTCTGTCGGCTCAGGGACGGGGCGTCAGCGGCCTCGCTCGTCCCGTCGCTTGTCCCACCGCTCCTCCATCCGCTGGAGCAGGCCGCTCGAGCGCGGGGGCCGCGCCGCGGCGCCGGAGGGTCGCACCCCGCCGTCGGCCCCGACGACCCCGCTGGGCCCGGTGCGGCGCGGCGGGGAGAAGGCGAGCACGACGGACACGAACATCACGACGAACCCCAGCACCCCGACGAGCGGACTGCTCGTCGCGGCACCGAGGACGAGGACGGTGAGTCCGACGAGGGTCCCGAGCGAGACCAGCACCCACCGGCGCAGACCGTGCGAGGCGCGGCCCTGGAAGGTGTTGACCAGCTTGGGGTCGTCAGACGAGAGCTGACGCTCCATCTGCTCCAGTACGCGCTGCTCGTACTCGGACAGAGGCATCGCTACCTCCGCGGTGCCGGTGGGACGGGGACACCCCAAGGATAGATGCCGCTCGGGCTCCTGGATAGTTGAGCGCCAACGGTCACCTGGGACCGCTTCTCAGGTTCCGTCCGGCGACGTCGCGGCACGCCCCCCTGCGTCCGACGGCAGCACCGGCTCGGTCCACGGGCGCTCGTCGGGATGCTCCACGAGGGCCGCGGGCCCCAGCGCGCCGGCGCCGAACCGCGCGCGCACCGCGTCCATGACCGCCTCCGCGCGTCGCCGGGCCGCGGGCTCGTCGTCCACCGCCTCGTCGAGGGTGACGGGCCGCTCCGCGGCAGCTCCGAGGCCCTCTGCCCGCACGCCGACGAGCCGCACCCGTCGCCCCTGCGTCCCGGACGCAGCGAGCAGCTCGCGGGCGACCAGGTAGATCTCCCGGCCCACGTCCGTGGCGACCGGCAGCGTCCGGGAGCGCGTGAGCGTGCGGAAGTCCTCGGTGCGCACCTTGAGGCCGACCGTGCGGCAGACGAGGCCCCGGGCGCGCAGCTGCGTCGCGCACCGGTCCGCGAGCCGCAGCAGGTGCGCCTCCAGCTCCCGCGTGTCGGCGGTGTCGCGCTCGAGGGTCGTCTCCGCACCGACGCTCTTCTCCTGCCGCTGCGGCTCGACGGCACGCGGGTCCCGTCCCCACGCGAGGTCGTGCAGGTGCGCTCCCGTCGCCTGGCCGACCGCGCGCTGGACGACCCGCAGGTCCGCCGTCGCGAGCTGCTCGACCGTGGTGATGCCCCACGCCGCGAGGGCCTCGCGGGTCCGGTCGCCCACCCCCCACAGCGCGGAGACGGGCAGGGAGTGCAGGAAGGGCACCGTCGCCTCCCGGGGCACGAGGAGCAGGCCGTCGGGCTTGGCGAACCCTGACGCGAGCTTGGCGACGAACTTCGTGCCGGCGACGCCGACCGAGCACGGCAGGCCGGTCTCCTGGCGGACCCGACGGCGGATGTGCTGGGCGACGGCCCGGGGGCTGCCCAGCCGCCGTCGGGCGCCGGTCACGTCGAGGAACGCCTCGTCGACGCTCACCTGCTCGACGCGTTCGGTCACCTCGTGCAGCAGGGCCATGACCTGCCGGGAGGCTGCCCGGTAGGCGGCGTGGTCGGGCGGCACGACGACCGCCGCCGGGCAGAGCTGTCGTGCACGCGCCATCGGCATCGCGGAGTGGACCCCGTACGCCCGGGCCTCGTACGTCGCGGCGAGCACCACCGAGCGCCCGTGACCGCCCACGACGACGGGCCGGCCGCGGAGCTCGGGACGCCGCACGAGCTCGACCGACGCGAAGAAGGCGTCCATGTCGACGTGGAGGATTCCGGCCCCGGCGTCGTCGTCGCCCCAGTGCCGCGGGACGGGCGGGGTCGACCGACGGCTCATCGCGGCCTCCTCCCCGGACGCCCCACGCGTGCCGATGCCCGCCAGTGTGCGCCATCCCCGCCCGCCCGGCCGACACGGGCCGATGGACGACCGGTGACTCGAGCACGGCCGACGGCGCGCGGTGCTCCGACCGCGGGGCACCTCCGCTCACCCGCCGGGGCGCTGCTGCAGGTCACGGGAGGCTGCGAGGCTGCGCGCGCCGCCCACTGCCGCGCGGCCGTGGAGGTCAGCCGGCCCGCGGGACGGGCGTCACCGGTCCGGCGGCGGTCAGCGGCAGACCCCACCGACGACGGACGACGTCCTGGAAGTCCTCAGCGGCCGCGAGCGTGCGGTCCGCACGGCCCGCGTCGACCGCCCCGGTCCGACCCGCCTCGACCGCGGCGCGGGCGGCAGCGCCGTCGGCGAAGAAGGCCGCCCACTCCCCCAGCTCGGGAGCCACGCCGGCGAGCTGCTCCCACACGGGGCGCGGACGGCCCCGCCGGCCCGTCGTGGACGGCAGCACCGCGGCAGCCGCCCGCAGAGCGGCGAGATGGGCGTGACGGAACCGGTCGTGCGGCTCCCCCGCGAGCTGTGCGGCCACGAGCTCCTCGTCACTGCGCCGCAGCTGCTCCAGCACGGAGAACGGCACCGGACCGTCGGCCCCGGCGGGCCGGCTGGTCCCACCACGCCGCGCCCGGCTCTCGGTCGTCGTCGCCATCG
>JACIXM010000067.1 GCA_014360395.1 Actinotalea sp. | reverse complement strand
TTCCTGCTGGTCGCGACGGCGGCCGGCGGGTCTCCCCACCGGCCGCCGTCGCCAGGCGCGTGCTCAGCCGTTGTACTGCAGGCCCTGGTCCCCCTGGCCGCCCGGGCGCGGCGCCACGCTCGCACCGCGGGCGTCGATGTCGCCGAGCAGGTTCTCCAGGTAGCTCTTCAGCCGCGTGCGGTAGTCGCGCTCGAAGACGCGGAGCTCGTCGATCTTCCGCTCCAGGAGGCTGCGCTCCTGCTCCAGCGCCGTGAGCGTCCGGTTCGACGTCTCCTCCGCCTCGCGGACGATGCGGGACGCCTGCGTCCGGGCATCGCTGATGATGCGCTCGCCCTCCTCCTGACCGCTGCGCACGTAGTCGTCGTGCAGCTTCTGGGCCAGCTGGAGCATGCCGGTGGCGGACTCGGGCTCGTTGATGCGCTGCTGCGCCGGCGCGGCTGCCGGGGTCGGAGCGGGCGCGGGCGTCGGCTCGGGCTGGCGGACGGGCTCCGGGGCCGGCTCGGGAGCAGGCTGCTGCTGCTGCGCGGCGCCCGCCCGGGACAGCTCGGCGACACGCCGCTCGGCCGCCGCGAGCTTGCCCTTGAGGTCCTCGTTCTCGGCGGTGACCGCGCGCAGCGTGTTGACCACCTCGTCGAGGAAGTCGTCGACCTCGTCCTGGTCGTAGCCCTCGCGGAACTTGGTCGCCTGGAACTTCTTGTTCAGGACGTCGTCTGCCGTCAGCAGAGCCATGCTGTCACCTCGGTTGTTCGTGCTGGTCGGGCCCGGCAGTCCGCCGACCGCCTCGCCTCACGGTAGCGGAGATCGCGCGGCGTGCACGCCGCCCGGTGACGCGGGCGCCCGGCGTGTCGACGGACCCGCCCGACGCGCGGCAGCGCACCGAGCAGCGCCGCCGCCGGGGCTCAGAGTCGCGCGGCCAGGCCCTGGAGGATGTTGAGGAGGATCGACGTCGCGAAGAACACGATGATGAACGCGAGGTCGAGCCGGATGCTCCCCAGGGACAGCGGCGGCACGACGCGCCGGACGGCGCGCAGGGGCGGGTCGGTGATCGTGTACGTCACCTCGGCCAGGACGAGGACGACGCCCTTGGGCCGCCACTCGCGGGCGAATATTTGCACCCACTCCAGCGCGAGGCGGACGAACAGCAGGATGAGGAAGAGGAAGACGACGAACGCGAGGGCGCCGAAGACGAGGCCCACCGTCAGCTCTGGTTGTAGAAGCCGGACCGGTCCTCGGACGCGGCGACCTGCTCCTCACCGGCGACCTCGACGTGCTCGGGCGAGAGGAGGAAGACCTTGGACGTCACGCGCTCGATCGTGCCACGCAGGCCGAAGATGAGGCCCGCCGAGAAGTCCACGAGGCGCTTGGCGTCGGCGTCGGTCATCTCCGACAGGTTCATGATCACCGGGGTGCCCGACCGGAAGGCCTCGCCGATCACCCGGGCGTCGTTGTAGGACCGGGGGTGGATGGTCGTGATCCGCCGGAGCTCGGCCGCCGGGGCCACGGGCGCCGGCAGGGGCGCACGGCGCAGCGGCGTGACCTCGGCGTGGTACTCGTCGGCCATGGCGTACTCCTCGCCGTCGAGGTGCTGGTCGTCGTACTCGTCGAGGCGCCCGTGCTCGTGACCGGTGTGACGGTCCTCCTCGGCCAGGCCGAGGTACAGCATCGTCTTGCGCAGCGCTCCGGCCATGAGGCCTCCATCCCACCGACTACCGCTCTGGTTGGACCGCCACCCGGGACGCCCGCGCCCCCGGTGTCCGATCCGGTCGTCGTCACGCTAACCCAGCAGCGCCGGGCCGCCCCCGCCGACACGCCGCAGGTCACAGCAGGCGGACGACCCCCGCCATCCGCCCGGCGCGGCGCGCGGGTGCGCCGCGGGGCAGCCGCCCGCCCGTGGCCGCCCGGTGGGAGAACCAGGCGCCGTCCTCGATCGTGCACCCGCCGTGCCGGACGACCTCCCCGACACCGGCACGCAGCAGCTCGTGGGCGACCCCGGCGGGCAGGTCCAGCGACGGGGTCCCCCAGGACGTCGTCGACGCGGTCCCGGGCACGGCGTGAGCCACCTCGTCGCGCATCACCGCCGGGACCTCGTAGCAGCGTCCGCAGGCCGCCGGGCCGACCAGGGCACGCACCCGCCCGGGCGCGGCGCCCGCGCGGACCATCGCGGCCACCGTGGCGCCGACCACGCCGTCGACCAGCCCTCGGCGGCCGGCGTGGGCCACGCCGACGACGCGGCCGACCGGGTCCGCGAGCAGCACGGGCACGCAGTCGGCGACGACGACACCGAGCGCCACGTCGGACCGGGTGGTGACGAGCGCGTCCGCGACGGCGACCACGTCGGGCTCCTCGTCGCCGTCAGTGGCGCCGAGCGGAGCCGGCGGCCCGTCGCCGGCGACGAGGTGGACGTGGGCGCCGTGGACCTGCCGCGCGTAGAGCACGGGCGAGCCCGTCGCGGCGGCGAGCGCGGCGCGCACCCGCGCCACCCGCACGGGGTCGTCGCCGACGCGGCTGCCGAGGTTGCCGGTCGCCGTGGTGGTCAGCAGCGCGCGGACGTCCCGGCCGAGGTCGACGGGGACCAGCGCCGGGACGTCCGCACGCCTCACGGGGTGTTCTTGAGGAAGTCCGGCAGGTCGAGGTCGTCCGTGCGGCGGGCGGGCCGGTCCTCGAAGACGCGCGGCACCTCGACGCGCCCCGCGTCGGACGCGTGCGCCGGCCCCGGCTCGCGCTCCTCGGCGAGGAACGACGGCGCCGCCTCGCGCTGCGGCTCCTCGGCGCCCGGTGCCGGACGGGGCGCGTGGGTGGGCGCGTCACCGCCGCGCCACGGCTCCTGGCCGGTCGAGGGGGTCGGCACGGCCGGCGGGAGGTCCGCCGCGGCAGGGCGCGCCGGGTGCTGCTCCGGAGCGGCCGACCGGCCGGCGCTGACCTGGCCGAGCGCGCGAGCGTCCACCCGCGTCGTGGGCGACCCGCTGTCGAACCCGGCGGCGATGACCGTGACGCGGACCTCGTCGCCGAGGGCGTCGTCGATGACCGCACCGAAGATGATGTTCGCCTCCGGGTGCGCTGCCTCCTGGACCAGGCGCGCCGCCTCGTTGATCTCGAACAGGCCGAGGTCGGAACCGCCCTGGATCGACAGCAGCACGCCGTGGGCGCCGTCGATGCTGGCCTCGAGCAGCGGCGAGGAGATCGCCAGCTCCGCCGCCTGGACGGCCCGGTCGTCGCCGCGCGCGGAACCGATCCCCATCAGCGCCGACCCCGCTCCCTGCATGACGCTCTTGACGTCGGCGAAGTCGAGGTTGATGAGGCCCGGCGTGGTGATGAGGTCGGTGATCCCCTGGACGCCGGACAGCAGCACCTGGTCGGCGGAGTGGAAGGCGTCGAGGACCGACACGGACCGGTCCGAGATGGACAGCAGCCGGTCGTTCGGGATGACGATCAGGGTGTCGACCTCGGCGCGCAGGGCCTCGATGCCGGTCTCGGCCTGCAGCGAACGGCGCCGCCCCTCGAAGGTGAAGGGGCGGGTCACCACGCCGATGGTGAGGGCGCCGAGCGACCGAGCGATCCGCGCCACGACGGGCGCGCCCCCGGTGCCCGTACCACCGCCCTCGCCCGCGGTGACGAACACCATGTCCGCGCCGCGCAGGACGTCCTCGATCTCCTCGGAGTGGTCCTCGGCCGCACTCCGACCGACCTCCGGGTCCGCCCCCGCACCGAGCCCGCGGGTGAGCTCGC
>JACIXM010000066.1 GCA_014360395.1 Actinotalea sp. | reverse complement strand
GGGCCGGCAGCGTCCGGGGGCGGGCAGCGTCCGCACCCGGCCCGCAGGAGCAGGGGCCGAGCCCGGCCGCTCGCCACGCCCGCGCCCTGCCGTCAGCGCCCCGGGCCCCTGCGGTCAGCGCCCGGCCCGTCCGGCGAGCTGCGGCTCCGCGCCGGCCGGCGGCCGGGCGTCGAACCCGGCGAGCACCTCGGCGGCCCACCCCTCGAGGTCGTCCTGGTCCCACACGGGCGGGGCGGGGGCGTACCGCGCTGCCTCGGCGGCGGCCACGAGTCGGTGCAGGGCTCGGCGGACGGACTCCGGGGGGTCGTCGCCGTAGGCGTGGAGCACGGCGCGCTCGGCCCCGCGGAGCGTCGTCGCCTCGTCCCACCGCACCCCGCGCTCGGCCAGGGCGATCCTGAGCCGTCCCCACGTCGCCTCGGGCCCGGTGGGGACGGCCTGCGCGGTGCGGCGGCGGACCACGACGACCGCGGCCGCCGTCGCCAGCGCGAGGACCGCGAGGCCCCCCGCGGCCGCGGCCAGGGGGATCCGCGTCGCCCCGACGGTCACCTCGCCCTGGCCGAGGCCGCCGCCGGGGGCCTGGGGGGCAGCCGTGGTGGTCGGGGCCGGTGTGGCGGCCGTGCCAGGAGCAGGCTCCTCGTCCGGCTCGAGCTGCGTCGTGACCGCCGGGTCGGCGTAGGTGGGCGGGCTCCCGGTCTGGACCGCCGGGGTGGGCTCGAAGCGCACCCAGCCGGCACCCTCGAACCAGATCTCCGGCCAGGTGTGGGCGAGCTGACCGGAGATCGCGTACCGGCCACCGGCCGCGGCGCGACCGGGGAGGAAGCCCACGGCCATGCGCGTCGGCAGCCCGAGGTGGCGGGCCATGACGGTCATCGCCGTGGCGTACTGGACGCAGTATCCCGTCCGGTCCGTGAGGAAGTCCCAGACGGCGTCGTCGGTGCGGGGCGCCGGGACCTCGGTGTCGTACCGGAAGAGGGAGCCGTCCCGCAGGTACGTCTGGAGCGCCAGCGCCTGGTCGTACGGCGTGACCGCACCGGCCGTGACCTCGCGGGCGAGGTCGGCGACGTCGGCCGCGAAGGTCGTCGCGGGCAGCTCCAGGTAGGGCGATCCCGCCGGGAGGGGGGCCACGCTGTCCGCCTGGAGCGTCGGCGCCGACAGGTCGCGCGGTGCGACGACCACCTCGTAGGCCAGGCCACGGGTCGTGGCGGCGGATCCGGAGGCGACCTCGTCCAGCTCCGCGTCGTAGCGCCAGTCGCCGGGTACCGCGACGCGACGCGGTTCCAGCGGCAGCGGCAGGCGGTCCTGGTCGAGGTCACCGACCTCGACGACCAGCCGGCCGACGCCGTCCTGCCCGGGCTCCGCGGTCTGGGCCGCGGAGCGTCCCGGTTCGTCGGGCCACAGCGCTCCGGTGGCCGGGGCCTCGGACGTGGTCGTGGTGTCGCGCTGCCACTCACGCCCGTCGAACTCCGTCAGGGTGTACAGCCGCAGCGGCCCCGGGGCCGCGCCGGTGAGGGTGTAGGTGATGAGCGGGCGGTCCGAGCGCGCGCCGAGGCTCGACCGCATGTCCAGGTCCAGGGAGACCTCCACGGGGCCGCTCGCGGACGGGCCGTTCCCCCAGGCCGAGGGGAGGACGACACTTCCCCACCCGGGGACCCCCGTGAGCAGGGGACCGGCGGCGACGGCGGCGACGGTCACGCCCGCCGCGGTGGCGACCACGAGCCCGCCGTCCCGCACGGACTGGGAACGGGACCGCTGCGGGCGGGTCAGTGCGAGCAGGAGGAGGAACGAGGTCCCCCCGACCAGGAGGGAGGCGAGACCGGGCGAGGCCTCGAAGACGACGGCGACCGACCACAGCCCGGCGAGCGCGACGCCGGCAGGCCCGGCCCGCCCGAGCGACACCGCCAGGGCGTCCGCCACCACCAGGACCAGCAGCGCGCCCACGACGACGAGCATCTCCGTGCCCCGTGACGGCGGCAGGGGGATCGAGCCGTCGACGACGGCGCGGGCGCCCGCCTCGGTCACGCGGCGCAGGGTCCGGAGGGTCTCCAGCGTCGGCAGGGGCACCGTGAGCCGGCCCGGCCCGGAGTACAGCGCCGCGACGGCGAGCGCCGCGGCCCCGACGCCCCACAGCGTCGGCGCCAGGACGGACCTGCTGAGCGCCCGGGCGACGGCCACGGCTGCCCCGACGACGACGACGGTCAGGGTCACCGTGGTCAGCCACGGCCCGGGGGCGAGGAGCGGACGGAGGGTCCACGTCCCGGCGAGCACCCCGAGCGCCACGAGTGCCGTGGCCAGGGTCGCGCGCGTGCCGGTCGGCGGGGTCGGACGGCTGTTCACCGGGACATCACCGCCCGGTCGTCCGAGCCCAGCAGCCGCTCCCAGCACGCCCGGTGGTCCTCTCCGACCCGGACCAGGCAGACCGCCCAACCGGCCCGCCGCAGCCGCTCCGCCGTGGACTCGGCCGCCGCGGACGCGACGGGGTCGCCGGACTCGGACGTGCGGACCATGGCCCAGCCGTGGGTGGTCTCCCCGGTACGCGCGAGGGCGGCGAGCGTCCGGGAGTCGAGTGCGCCGACGAGGGCGAGCACGAGCTCGCTGCCCCCGGCATCGGCCTGCAGCGTGTCCATGGCCGTGCGCATCCAGGCGCGGCGCTGCGGCAGGTCCGCCGGCATGGTCAGGTCGACCGTCTGGTCCAGGAGGGCCGCCACCGCCGCGCCGCTGGTGTCCGGGCGGTGGTGGTCGCGTGCCGCGTCGAGGACGTCGCCGCCCAGCAGGCGGACGTGGTGGCCGGCGCCGACGAGCGCGGCGGCGACCGACGCCGCCAGGCGGATGGACCACTCGCCCGCGGCCGGGTCGAGGGGCAGGTCGAGCAGGACGCTGGCCGGCCGTCGTCCGGACCGCTCGTCCTGGCGGACGACGAGCTCGCCGCGACGGGCGCTGGTGGGCCAGTGCACCCGGCGCAGGTCGTCGCCGGTGCGGTAGTCCCGCAGGGCCGTGTCGTCAGGGGAGGGGCTGCGTGCGCCGACCACCACGCGATCCGCGTCGCTGGACAAGGCCGTGGACGAGACCCCGAGGGGCGTGATCCGCGGCCGGACGGCCACGAGGGCGGGCTCACCGAGCGGGCCGGACCAGCGCGCCACGCCGAAGGGGTCGGCGCGGTGCAGCTGCACCGGCCCGACGGACCACCGTCCGCGCACGGTCGGGCTGATCGGGTAGCTGAGCCGCAGCGCGTGCCGCTCCCGGCTGACCCGGGCCCGCAGGGGGGCTCCGCCGGAGAGCTCCCGGGCTGCCCGCTCCGCGATCTGGAGCCGGTCCAGGCGTGGGGCCCGGGCCCCCGTCCGACCGGAGGTCAGCTCGACCGACACGGTCGCCGGGTCGCCCTCGGTGACGGGGTGCGGCACCACACGGCGGGTCAGGCGCAGCGCGCCGCGCGCCTGGTCGCGCGCCTGCATCAGCAGCAGGCCGGCCCCGGCCCCGACGGTCATCAGGAGCAGCAGGCCCACCTGGACCAGGGTGCTCACCCCGAGCAGGACCCCGGCGACCAGCGCGCCGCCGCCGAGGACGGTCAGGCCCGTCCCGCGCGGCGTGAGCCGCAGCCGCCGCGTGTCCATCAGCCCGTTGCCGCCCGGGGCGACACGTCGCGAGCGGACCCGGGGACCGGCGTCCGCGCGACGACGGCGCGCAGCGTGGCGGTGGCGGCCTGGCCGGCGAGCCGGGCCTCGGTGCTGGGCAGCAGCCGGTGGGCGAGCACGGGCTCGGCCAGCTCCTGGACGTCGTCGGGCAGGACGTGGTCGCGGCCGGACATCGCCGCCAGGGCCTTCGCCGCCCGCAGGAGCTGGATGCCGGCGCGCGGGGAGGCGCCCAGCCGCAGCATCGGGTCCCGCCGCGTGGCGTCGGCCAGGTCGACGACGTACTGCTTCACCCCGGGCGCCGCGTACAGCCGGCGGCAGACGTCGACGAGACGTGTGACGTGGTCGACGGACGCCACGGGTGCCAGGTGGGCGAGCGGGTCGGCGGCCTCCTGCCGCTCGAGCATCTCCACCTCGGCGTCCCGCGAGGGGTACCCCACGCTCAGGCGCGCCATGAAGCGGTCCCGCTGGGCCTCGGGCAGGGCGTACGTGCCCTCCATCTCGATCGGGTTCTGCGTCGCGACGACGAGGAAGGGACGCGGCAGCCGGTAGGTGGTGCCGTCGACGGTGGTCTGCGCCTCCTGCATGCACTCGAGCAAGGCCGACTGGGTCTTGGGGGAGGCCCGGTTGATCTCGTCGCCGATGACGATGTTCGCGAACACCGGTCCCGGGCGGAACTCGAACTCCTGGGAGTGTGACCGGTAGATGGTCACGCCGGTGAGGTCGGTCGGCAGCAGGTCGGGCGTGAACTGGATCCGGCCGACGGTGCAGTCCACGGACCGGGCCAGCGCCTTGGCGAGCGTCGTCTTGCCCACCCCCGGGACGTCCTCGACGAGGAGGTGGCCCTCCGCCAGCAGGACGGCAACGGTGAGGCGCACGAGGTCGGACCGTCCGGAGATCACCGTCTCCATCGCGTCACGGATGGCACTGGAGGTCGTGGCGACGTCCTCGATCTCCTCGCCGGTGGGCAGCGCGTGCATGGTCACCTCTTCGTCGGCCTCCTCGCAGCCTAGGTGACCGCGCTGACGAGGGCGACGAGCGCCCCCCGGGTCCCCCGGACGGCCCAACGACGCGCCCGGCCCGCGCGGCGGTCGCGGGCCTGCCCGACGGGGTGCCCCCGGGCCCTCCACATCCCTCCCCGCGGCACCGGGAGGCGCGGTCACGGACGAGTGCGGCCCACCGCGGTCCCTCGCCCTGACGGGCCCGGATCCCCCGCCTGGCGGCGAAAGCGCAGGTCAGAGGCGTGGACCTCGCGGCGCGGGGACGCTCGCCGGCCCCAGCTCTGCGGCGGCGCGCCCGCCGCGCGGCGCCCGCGCCACGGCGTGGAGGCCGCAGTCCTCCACCGCGCACCACGTCCGCTGACCTGCGGTGACGGTGCGTCAACCCCGCCCTTCACCCGGGTTTCACCTGTGGAGTGGAGGGTAGTGGAGTAATGTGGCGCGCACTGGGGCACCGGGAGGTGCGACCGCTCTGCGGGAGGGGACGGAGGTGCGCGATGGTCGGCGACCCGTTGGGCCACGACGCGCCGCTCTTCCTGGGCACCTACACCCCGCGCCTGGACGACAAGGGCCGGCTGATCCTCCCGGCGAAGTTCCGTGGCCAGCTCGCCACCGGCCTGGTCATGACCAAGGGGCAGGAGCGCTGCCTCTTCGTCTTCCCGGCGGGGGAGTTCCGGCGCATGCACGACCAGCTCCGGCAGGCCCCGGTGACGAGCCGCCAGGCCCGCGACTACCTGCGCGTCTTCCTCGCCAGCGCCCACGACGAGGTGCCCGACAAGCAGGGGCGCCTGTCGATCCCCGCCCCGCTGCGCGGCTACGCCGGCCTGGACCGTGACGTGGCCGTCATCGGCGTCGGCACCCGGGTGGAGATCTGGGACGCCGCCGCGTGGGAGGCGTACCTGGAGGCCCAGACGCCCAGCTACGCGGAGACCGCCGAGGAGGTGATCCCCGGTGCCTTCTGAGTGAGCGAGCACGGCGCGAGCCGCCCGGGTCGTGTCCCGGTGACGGACCGCACCGCACGGTGAGGTCTCCTCCCGCCCTGGTCTGACGCACTTCCCCGGCGTCAGACGGGCCGCGGAGGGGGACCTGGTCGGGCGGTGGAGGGCCGCCCGACCGCAGTCGTCCCGATCCGTCCCCGCCCGTCCCGCCCGCCCGCACGACCTGCCCCGACACGACGCCCTGGGAGGTGCCATGGCAGCCGCCGACCGACCCGCCGCCGACCGGCACGTCCCGGTCCTGCTGGACCGCTGCGTCGAGCTGCTCGCCCCGGCCCTGGTGCCGGCCGCCGACGGCGCCCCACCCGTGCTCGTGGACGCCACGCTCGGCCTGGGTGGCCACACCGAGGCGTTCCTGGAGCGGGTGCCCGGGCTCGTCGTCGTCGGGCTGGACCGCGACACCCAGGCGCTGACGCTGGCGGGGGAGCGGCTCGCCCGCTTCGGCGAGCGCTTCGTCCCGGTGCACACCGTGTACGACCGCATCCACGAGGTCGTCGCCGACCGCGTCGGGCGCCCGGTCCAGGGCGTGCTCATGGACCTCGGGGTCTCCTCGCTCCAGCTCGACGAGGTGGACCGGGGCTTCTCCTACGCCCACGACGCACCCCTGGACATGCGGATGGACGCCTCCGCCGGCATCACGGCCGCCGAGGTCCTCGACACGTACCCCGAGGCCGAGATCACGCGCGTGCTGCGCGAGTACGGCGAGGAGCGGTGGGCAGCCCGGATCGCCCAGCGGGTCGTCCGCCGTCGGGAGCAGGAGCCGTTGCGCCGGACCGGTGAGCTGGTGGACCTCGTCCGCGCCGCGATCCCGGCAGCGGCCCGCACGACCGGCGGCAACCCGGCGAAGCGGACCTTCCAGGCCCTGCGGATCGAGGTCAACGGCGAGCTCGCCGCCCTCGAGCGGGCGCTGCCGGCAGCGGTCGAGAGCCTCGCCGTGGGGGGACGGATCGCCGTCATGGCCTACCAGTCGCTGGAGGACCGGATGGTGAAGCGCACGTTCGCGGCCGGCGCCACCGTCAGCACCCCGGCCGGGATCCCCGTCGTGCGCGAGGAGGACCAGCCGTACCTGCGGCTGCTGACCCGGGGCGCCGAACGGGCCTCCCAGGCCGAGCAGGAGCACAACCCCCGCTCCGCCCCCGTCCGACTGCGCGCCGCCGAGCGGCTGCGCGCGACACCCGACCACCGCCGCAGGAGGGCAGCATGAGCGCCACCGCACCCGCCGTCGCGCCGACGGTGCCGTCACGTCCCGCGACGACCACCACCCCGACGCCGCGGCCGGTCCCCGGCCGCGGCGGTGCCACGGCTCCGCGGCCGCGGCTGCACGTCGTCAGGGCCCCGGAGCAGGCCCGGACGCGGACGCCGTTCGTCGTGCTCTGCATGGGGGTCCTGGCCGCGTCCCTGCTCGGCACGCTGCTGCTCAACACGGCCATGGCCCAGGGGGAGTACGACCGGTTCGCGCTCCAGACGGAGCTGACCCGGGCCGCGCAGGAGGAGCAGCGGCTCGCCGGGGAGAAGGCGCGGCTCGAGTCGCCCGCGCACATCGCCGAGGCTGCCGCGGCCATGGGCATGGTCCCCTCCTCCGGCGGCGGCTACCTCCGTCTGGCCGACGGCGCCGTCCTGGGGGACCCGACGCCCGCCGGGGTCGACGAGTGAGGTCCGGCCGGCCCGAGGACCAGCCGGTCCGCCGCCGGCCGTCGTCCGTCCGGGGGAACGCCGCCGGTCCCGGGCGCGTCGCCACCGGCCCGCGTCCGGCGGGGAGGAGCATCGCCCCCATGCCGAGCGGGGGCACGACCCAGCGCACGGTGCCCGGTCAGCGCACCGGCACCCTCGCCCGGCCGCGCCGCGTGGAGGCGCCCTCCCGCGGGTCGTCCGACCGCGTCGGCGCCCCGGCCCGCCCGGTGGCGCGGGGCGCGAGCGCCGCGGCGCCGGGGCGGAC
>JACIXM010000065.1 GCA_014360395.1 Actinotalea sp. | reverse complement strand
AGGAGCGGCAGCGCGTCGCGCTGGTCCTCGTCCTCGTGCTCCTCCTGGTCCTGGCCGGGCGCCTCGTGCACATGCAGGTCGTCACCGGACCCGCGCTGGCGGCGGAGTACACCGCGAAGCGGCTCTTCACCCAGCAGATCCCCGGGGAGCGGGGCGAGATCGTCGACCGCAACGGCGTCGTCCTCGCGACCTCGGTGGAACGGTGGAACGTCGCCGTCAACCAGGTGCAGCTCGTGGAGGCGTTGGGCACGCCGGAGGAGGCGGCCCTGCAGGCCGAGCGGCTCGCGCCCCTCCTCGGTGTGTCGGCGGCGGAGCTCGGCGCGGACCTGTGGGGCGGGGAGGACAAGCGGCAGTTCGTCTACCTGGCCAAGGGCGTCGTCCCGGAGGTCTACGACCAGGTCCGCTCGCTGCGGATCCCGGGGATCAGCGGCGAGCGCGCGACCGAACGGACCTACGCCGCCGGCAGCACCGGCGGGAACGTCCTCGGCTTCGTGGGCGCCGAGGGATACGGCCAGGCGGGGATCGAGCGCGTGTACGACGAGGTCCTGTCGGGGACGCCGGGGCGGCTCACCTACGAGCGGGGCGCCCGGGGGCAGCGGATCCCCAGCCGGGACCAGGAGGTCGTCCCTGCCGTGCCGGGCCGTGACGTCCAGCTCACCCTCGACCGGGACGTGCAGTTCATGGCCCAGCGGACCCTGGACGAGGCGGTCGCGCAGACCGGTGCGCGCTGGGGTGCCGTCGAGGTCCAGGACGTCCGGACCGGGGAGATCCTCGCGCTGGTCGACTCCGGGGCGGTCGACCCCAACGACCCCGGGGCGACGCCCGCCCAGGACCGCGGCAGCCGCGCCATCGAGGCGGTCTACGAGCCCGGGTCGACGGCGAAGGTCATCACCATGGCCGCCGCCCTCGAGACGGGGGTCGCGACGCCCGCATCGCGCTTCACCGTGCCCTACCAGTACACGACGCCCAACGGGCAGACGTTCAAGGACTCCCACGAGCACCCGACGCTGCAGCTCACCCTCGCCGGCGTCTTCGCCCAGTCGTCGAACACCGGCACGATCATGGCCGGCGAACCGCTCCCGGAGCAGGTCCGGTACGACTACCTGCGCAAGTTCGGCTTCGGGACGCCCGCCGGCATCGGCCTGCCGGGGGAGTCCGGCGGCATCCTGTGGCCGGCGGACCAGTGGGACGGCCGGTCGAAGTACGCCGTGCTGTTCGGCCAGGCCGTGAGCACCACCGTGCTGCAGAACACCCAGGTGTTCGCGACGATCGCGAACGGTGGCCTCAGGGTGCAGCCCCACCTCGTGCGCGGGACGATCGGCGCCGACGGCGAGCTGGTCCCCACCGACCTCACGGAGCCGCGCCGCGTCGTCAGCGAGGAGACGGCCGACACCGTCCTGCGGATGCTCGAGACCGCCGTCGTCGACGGCACGGGCAAGAACGGGGCCGTGCCGGGGTACCGGGTCGGGGGCAAGACCGGCACCGCGCAGTCCTTCGAGGGCAACGGGGTCGTCAAGCACGTCGCCTCCTTCATCGGCGTCGCCCCGGTCGACGACCCCCGCATCGCCGTCAACGTCGTGCTCTACGACCCGAAGACCGAGATCTACGGCGGTGCGGTCGCGGCCCCGGTGTTCCGCGAGGTGACGTCCTTCACGCTCCAGCACCTTGGCATCCCGCCCACCGGGACGGCGCCGGAGCTGTACCCGACCACCTGGGAGTGACCGGCGTGGCGGCCCCCGCCCCGGACGGTACATTCGAGCGCGTGACGTCCCCCCACGGCCGGATGCGGCCCCGGCAGCGCCCTGCCCGTCACCTCGGTGACCTCGCCCGCCACATCGGTGCGACGGTCCCGCCCCAGGTCGCCTCGGTCGTCCTGCGCGGCGTCGCCGTCGGCTCGGCCGACGTGGAGCCCGGTGACCTCTTCGCCGCCCTGCCCGGTGCGCGCGCCCACGGCGCCGACTTCGCGGACGACGCGGCGGACGCCGGGGCGGTCGCGGTCCTCACCGACGACGACGGCGCGGCCCGCGTGCGCGCCGGCGGCGCGGCCTCCGCCCTGCCGGTCGTGGTGGTCCAGGACCCCCGGGGCAGCCTGGGCGAGGTGTCGGCCTGGGTGTACGACCACCCCGCCCGGCACGTGACGACGGTCGGGGTCACGGGCACCAACGGCAAGACGACGACGAGCTACTTCGTCGAGGCCGCGCTGCGGGCGGTCCACGAGCGCACTGCGGTCATCGGCACCGTCGAGCTGCGGGTCGGCGACGAGGCCATCGAGAGCCCGCGCACGACCGTCGAGGCGCCCGTCCTGCACGGCCTGTTCGCCCTGATGCGCGAGCGCGGTGTGACGGCCTGCTCGATGGAGGTCTCCTCCCACGCCCTCGCCCTCGGCCGCGTCGGCGGCCTCGAGGTGGACGTCGCCGGCTTCACGAACCTGCAGTGGGACCACCTGGACTTCCACGGCGACATGGAGGGGTACTTCGCCGCCAAGGCGAGCCTCTTCGCCCCGGGCCGCGCCCGTCGCGCCGTCGTCTGCGTGGACGACGCCTGGGGCGCCCGCCTCGCCGAGCAGCTCCGCACCGAGGGGGTCGTCCCCGTCGACGCCGTGGCGACGCGTGCCGACGCCGTCGGCGGAGCGGACGCCCAGTGGCGGGTCGCCGACACCCGGCTCGGGCTCGACGGGGTGGGCTCGTCCTTCACCCTCGTCGGGCCCGACGGCACCGGTATCGGCGCGGCCAGCCCGCTGCCCGGCCTGGTCAACGTCTCGAACGCGGCGCTCGCCGTCGTGCTGGCCCATCGCGCGGGTGTGCCGCTCGACGTGGCCGCCGCCGCCGTGGCCGGCGCCTCCGCGATCCCGGGGCGCATGGAGCGGGTCGTCGAGCGCGATGCCACCCACCCGCTGTGCCTCGTCGACTACGCGCACACGCCCGATGCCCTGACCCTGGCCCTGGAGGCGGTCCGCCCGGCCACGCCGGGCCGGCTGATCATCGTCTTCGGGTCCGACGGCGACCGGGACCGCGGCAAGCGTCCCGTCATGGGCCAGATCGCCGCCCGCCTCGCGGACGTGCTGGTCGTCACCGACGAGAACCCGCGCTCGGAGCCGCCGGAGGAGATCCGCGCCGCCATCCTCGGCGGCGTGCTGGCCGAGCGGCCCGACGCGCACGACGTGCACGAGTCCGACTCCCGGGCGGCCGCGATCCGGCTCGCCCTCGACCTCGCCCGGCCGGAGGACACGATCATCGTCACCGGCAAGGGCCACGAACCGACGCAGGAGATCGCCGGGGTGTTCCACCGCTACAACGACAGGGACGTGTTCCTCGCCGCCACCGGGCGGGCCGGGGAAGCCGACGGGGCGACGGGAGCGGGCGCATGATCCGCCTGACCGCCCAGGAGATGGCCGACCTCCTCGGGGGGCGTGTCGTCGGCGACGGCGACGCGGCGGTGACCGGCGACGTCGTCGTCGACTCCCGGCTGGCCGCGCCGGGGGCCCTCTTCGTCGCCCTGCCCGGTGAGAACGTCGACGGGCACGACTACGCGCACCGCGCGGTGGCCGCGGGCGCGACCGTCGTGCTGGCCGCCCGCGAGGTCCCCGACGACGACGGCGCCGCGCTGCCGTCCGTCGTGGTGGTCCCGGACGTGGTCGAGGCGCTGGGCGCCCTGGCGCGCGCGGTCCTGGGGCGGCTGCGGCGCACCGGGGAGCTCAAGGTCGTGGCCGTGACCGGCTCGGTCGGCAAGACGACGACCAAGGACCTCCTCGCGCAGGTCCTCTCCGCGTCCGGCCCCACGGTGTGGCCGGAGAAGTCCTTCAACAACGAGATCGGCCTGCCGCTGACCGTCCTGCGGGCCGACGCCCGCACGCGGTTCCTCGTGCTGGAGATGGGCGCGAGCGGGATGGGGCACATCCGGTACCTCACCGACATCGCGGCGCCCGACGTCGCCGCCGTCCTCGTCGTGGGGTCCGCGCACCTGGGCGAGTTCGGCGGCGTGGAGGCGATCCAGCAGGCCAAGAGCGAGATCGTCACGGGCCTCGTGCCCGGCGGCACCGCCGTGCTCAACGCCGACGACCCGCGGGTGCGGGCGATGGCCCCGCTGGCCTCCGGGCCGGTCGTGCTCTTCGGCGAGGGGGACCGGGCCGCGGTGCGCGCGACCGACGTCCAGGTCGACGGCGAGGGGCGGGCGCGGTTCCGCCTCGTCGTCGGCGAGGACCTGCCCGGTGCGGCGGACGGGGCGTCGGGGCCTGCCGAGGCCGACGTGCAGCTGCGCCTGGTCGGGGAGCACCACGTGACCAACGCCCTGGCCGCTGCGGCGTGCTGCCTGGCCCTCGGGGTGCCCGTGGGCGAGGTGGCCGAGCGGCTCGGGCAGGCGGAGGCGCTGAGCCCGCACCGCATGCAGGTGGTCGAGCGACCCGACGGCGTCACCGTCATCGACGACTCCTACAACGCCAACCCGGACTCGGTCCGCGCCGCCCTCAAGGCGCTCGCCGTACGGGCCCGGGCCGGCCGGCGCAGCATCGCGGTGCTGGGGGAGATGCTCGAGCTCGGCGACGAGCACGTCGAGGCGCACGACGCCGTCGGGCGCCTGGCGGTCCGGCTGGACATCCACCGCCTCGTCGTCGTGGGCGAGGGCGCCCGCGCGATGCACACCGGCGCGCTGCAGGAGGGCTCCTGGGGCGAGGAGTCGCGCCTGGTGCCCGACGTGGACGCGGCGTACGCGTGGCTGCAGGACCAGATGCGTCCCGGTGACGTCGTCCTCGTGAAGTCCTCGCACGGTTCCGGGCTGTGGCGCCTCGGCGACCTGCTCACCGGCGCCGACGTCGCCGCGGACGCCGGGCCGCACGGCATGACGGAGCTCGACGCGGACGCCGACGACGACCGCGCCGCCGGCCCGGGTGCCGTCGACGCGGCGCGCGGCCCGGGGGCGCCGCGATGATCGCCGTCCTGCTGTCGGGCGGGTTCGCGCTGGTCATCGCGCTGCTGGGCACGCCCCTGTTCATCCGCCTCCTGGTCCGCAAGCAGTACGGCCAGTTCATCCGTCAGGACGGCCCGACCGCGCACTTCACCAAGCGCGGCACGCCGACCATGGGCGGCGTCGTCATCATCGGGGCGACGCTCCTGGGCTTCGCCGGGTCGAGCATCGTCACCGGGAACGTGCCGAGCGCGTCCGCCCTGCTGCTCCTGTTCCTCATGACGGGCCTGGGCTTCGTCGGCTTCCTCGACGACTACATCAAGATCTCCCGCCAGCGCAGCCTCGGCCTGCGAGCGCGGTGGAAGATCGTCGGGCAGGGCCTGGTGGGCGTCACCTTCGCGGTGCTCGCGCTGCAGTTCCCCAACGAGAGCTTCCGGACGCCCGCCTCGACGAAGATCTCCTTCATCCGGGACACGGGCCTGGACCTGGCGTTCGCGGGGGCCACCCTCGGGCTCGTCCTCTTCGTCCTGTGGGCCAACTTCCTCATCACGGCGTGGTCCAACGCCGTCAACCTCACCGACGGCCTGGACGGCCTGGCCACCGGGACGTCGCTCATCGTCTTCGGCGCCTACGTCGTCGTGGGCGTGTGGCAGTTCAACCAGCGCTGCACCGCCCTGGCCACGGCGGGGCCCCGCTGCTACGAGGTGCGCGACCCGCTCGAGCTCGCCGTCGTCGCCGCCGCGATCACCGGGGCCTGCTTCGGCTTCCTGTGGTGGAACGCGTCGCCCGCGAAGATCTTCATGGGCGACACCGGCTCCCTCGCCCTGGGCGGCGCCCTCGCGGGGCTGTCGATCCTGTCCCGGACCGAGGTCCTCGCAGCGATCATCGGCGGGCTCTTCGTGCTCATCGTCCTGTCCGACGTGATCCAGATCGGCTTCTTCAAGGCGACGGGGCGCCGGGTGTTCAAGATGGCCCCCCTGCACCACCACTTCGAGCTCTCCGGGTGGGGCGAGGTCACCATCGTCATCCGGTTCTGGATCATCGCCGGCCTGTTCGTCGCCGCCGGCATCGGGGTGTTCTACGCCGAGTGGGTGGCCGGTTGATGCCGTCCGACGGCACGCCGGACGCCGGCGCGGGCGCCCGGGACCCGGTCCGGCTCCCCGGCGCCCGCGTCCTCGTCGCCGGGCTCGGGGTCTCCGGCCGCGCCGCCGCCCGGGTGCTGCGCGAGCGCGGCGCGATCGTGACCACCCTCGACGCCCGCGCCGAGGACGCCGACCTGCGGGACCCGGACGAGGTCGGCCTCACCGCCGTGGACCTCGTCGTCGCGTCCCCGGGCTGGGCGCCGGAGCACCCGGTGCTCGCCGCCGCCGTCGCGCGCGGGCTGCCGGTGTGGAGCGAGGTCGAGCTCGCCTGGCAGGTCCGGGTGGACCGCCGGTCGGGCGGCGGCCCGGCACCCTGGCTCGTCGTCACGGGGACGAACGGCAAGACGACGACCGTCGGCATGCTGGCGTCCGTCCTCGCCGCGGCCGGCCTGGACGCCCCGGCCGTCGGGAACGTCGGCACGCCCGTGGTGGAGGCGGCGACGGACCCCGCCCACGACGTCCTGGCGGTGGAGCTGTCGAGCTTCCAGCTCCACTTCACCCACTCGATGGCCGCCCGGGCCGCCGCGGTCCTCAACGTTGCCGAGGACCACCTGGACTGGCACGGCTCGTTCGAGCAGTACGCGGCGGCGAAGGCGCGCATCTACGAGCGGGCGCAGGTCGCGTGCGTGTACGGCACGGCGGACCCGCTGCTCGAGCGGATGGTCCGGGAGGCCGAGGTCGGCGAGGGCGCTCGGGCCGTGGGCGTGACTCTCGGGGCGCCCTCGCCCGGCCAGCTCGGCGTCGTCGACGGCATCCTCGTCGACCGGGTCTTCCACGCGCCCTTCGACGACCCGCAGCGGCTGCGGTCCGCCGCCGAGCTGGGCACGCTCGCGGACCTGCGGCACCTCGCCGACCCGGCCGGCGAGCTCGCCCCGCACGTGGTCACCAACGCCCTGACCGCCGCCGCCCTGGCCCGCGCGCACGGGGTGCCGGCCGCGGCGGTGCGCGACGGCCTGCGCGCGTACCGCCCGGGGGCGCACCGCCGCGAGCTGGTCGCCGTGATCGACGAGGTCGCCTTCGTCGACGACTCCAAGGCGACCAACGCCCACGCGGCGTCGGCCTCCCTGGGGCCCGCCGCGCCGGGCACGGTGGTGTGGATCGCCGGCGGGCTCGCCAAGGGTGCGCGCTTCGACGACCTCGTGCGCGAGCGCGCCGACCGCCTCCGGGCCGTCGTGCTCATCGGCGTGGACCAGGAGCCGTGGACGGACGCGCTCGCCCGACACGCGCCCGGAATCCCCGTGTCGATCGTGGACCCGGCACACACTGGCTCCGTGATGACCCAGGCCGTGGACCTCGCGCGCCGGCTGGCCCGGCCCGGCGACACGGTGCTGCTCGCGCCCGCGTGCGCGTCCATGGACCAGTTCGACTCCTACGCGCACCGGGGCGAGGCGTTCGCCGCGGCGGTCCGCGCGTCGGGCGCCACCGGCTGAGGGCGCGCGATGGCTGCTGGGGTCGGGACCCACGACGTCGAGGCCGCCCCACGGCGCCGCGGTGCGGGTCTGTGGGACAGCGCGGTGACGAGCTACTACCTCATCGCCGGCGCGACGGTCCTGCTGCTGACCATCGGCCTGGTCATGGTGCTGTCCAGCTCCAGCGTGGACTCCCTCGCCCGGGGGGAGTCCGCGTACGCGACCTTCCTCAACCACGCGCGCTTCGCCGTGGTGGGTGTCCCGCTGGCGGTCCTGGCGAGCCTCCTGCCGGTCCGGTTCTACCGGCGGGTCGCCTGGCCGGCGCTGGGGCTCGCCCTCGTCCTGCAGTCCCTGGTCTTCTTCATCGGGCACGAGGTGGGCGGCAACAAGGCGTGGATCCGGGTCGGCAGCTTCTCCGCCCAGCCGTCGGAGGCCGCCAAGCTCGCCCTGGCGATCTGGCTCGCCGCCGTGATGGCGACGAAGCGGCACCTGCTGCACCAGTGGCAGCACGTCGTCGTGCCGGCGGCGCTGGGCGCCGGTGCGGTGGTCGGCCTGGTGCTGTACGGCCACGACCTCGGCACCGCGATCGTGGTGCTCGTCCTCGTCGCCGGGGCGCTGTTCGTGGCCGGCGTGCCGTTCCGCCTGCTCGCGGGCGCCGGCGCCCTGGCCGTCGCGGGCGTCATCGCCCTGGCGGCGACGAATGCCAACCGGGTCGGACGCATCACCGCGTTCTTCTCCGGTGACTGCGACATCCAGGGCGCCTGCTACCAGCCGTTCCGGGGGGCGATCGCGCTGGCCTCGGGCGGCTGGACCGGCGTCGGGCTCGGCGAGAGCACGGAGAAGTGGTCCTACCTGCCCGAGGCCCACAACGACTTCATCTTCGCGATCCTCGGCGAGGAGCTCGGACTGCTGGGGACGCTCCTGGTCGTCGGCCTCTTCGGCATCCTGGCCGTCGGGGTGACCCGGGTGGTCCGCCGGCACACCGACCCGTTCGTCCAGGTGGCGGCCGCCGGGATCGGGGCCTGGATCCTCGGGCAGGCCGTCATCAACATCGGTGTCGTCGTCGGGCTGCTGCCCGTCATCGGCGTCCCGCTGCCGCTCGTGTCCGCCGGCGGCTCCGCCCTGGTGACGACGCTCCTGGCGCTCGGCGTCCTGCTGGCGTTCGCCCGCAACGAGCCGGGCGCCGCCGAGGCGCTGTCAGCCCGCGCCGTCACCGTCCGCCGGTCCCTGGCCGTCCTGTCCCGTCGAGGTGCCCGTGGTTGAGTCCGTCCTCCTGGCCGGCGGGGGCACCGCCGGCCACATCAACCCGCTGCTCGCCGTCGCGGACGAGCTCCGCGCCCGCGACCCGGGCACGGCGATCGCCGTGCTCGGCACGGTGGAGGGCCTCGAGGCCGAGCTCGTGCCCGCCCACGGCTACGCGCTGGTCCCCGTGCCGCGCGTGCCGCTGCCGCGGCGCCCGACGCTCGACTGGCTGCGGCTGCCCGGTCGCCTGCGCGACGCCGTCGACGCGGCGGACGCGGCCATCGAGACCAGCGGTGCCCAGGTCGTCGTCGGCTTCGGGGGTTACGTGGCGACGCCGGCGTACCTGGCGGCCCGTCGGCGCGGCGTCCCGGTCGTCGTGCACGAGCAGAACGCGCGGCCGGGTCTGGCGAACCGGCTCGGCGCACGGTGGGCCGCCGCGGTGGCGGTGACCTTCCCGGGAACCTCCCTGCCCGGGGCGCACGTGACGGGCCTCCCGCTGCGACCGGACGTGCTCGCGCTCGCCGCTGAACGCGCCGAGGACCCGGCGGCGGCCCGCCGGCGCGCGGCTGCCGAGCTCGGGCTCGACCCGGACCTGCCGACCCTGCTGGTGACCGGCGGCTCCCTCGGCGCGCAGAGCCTCAACACCGCGGTGTCCGGTGCGGCCGGGGACCTGCTCCGCGCGGGGGTGCAGGTGCTCCACCTGACCGGCCGGGGCAAGGCGGAGCCGGTGCGCGCCGCGGTGGCGCAGGCGGCCCGGGCGGGCCTGACCGCCCAGGCGGGGCGGTACCAGGCCCGCGAGTACCTCACCCGGATGCACCTGGCGCTTGCCGTGGCCGACCTGGTCGTGGCGCGGTCCGGTGCCGGGACGGTGTCCGAGCTCGCCGCGCTCGGCATCCCGGCGGTGTACGTGCCCCTGCCCATCGGCAACGGCGAGCAGCGGCTCAACGCCCGCCCTGTGGTCGAGGCGGGTGGCGGCCTGCTGGTGCCGGACGCGGACATGACCCCACAGCAGGTCCGCGACACCGTGCTGCCCCTGGTGACGGACCAGGACCGACTCGCCGCGATGGCGGAGGCGGCGGCGTCCGTCGGTGCCGTCGACGCGGCGGCGCGCGTCGCCGACCTGGTCGAGGCGGTGGCGCCGTGACGGCCACGGACAGGGGAGAGGCGCTGGTGCCGGAGGACCTCGGCCACGTCCACCTCGTGGGGGTCGGCGGGGCGGGCATGTCGACGGTCGCGGCGCTGCTGCGCGCGCGGGGACTGGTGGTCTCCGGGTCGGACGCCAAGGAGGGTCCGGCCGTGGCCGCGCTGCGGGAGGTCGGCGTCCGGGTGGACGTCGGTCACGACGCCGCCCACGTGGAGGACGTGGACACGCTCGTCGTCTCGACCGCCATCCGTCCGACGAACCCCGAGCTGGTGCGCGCCGGGGAGCGGGGGATCCGGGTGCTGCACCGCTCGCAGGCGCTGGCGGCGCTCATGGCCGACCGACGGGCGGTCGCGGTGGCCGGGGCGCACGGGAAGACGACGACCTCCGCGATGATCGCGGTGGCGCTCAGGCACGCGGGTCTCGACCCGTCGTGGGCGATCGGCGGCACAGTGCGGTCCGCGGACCCGGTCGACGCCGCGCCCGGGCCGGACGGTGCCCAGCGCGGTGCGTGGTCGGGCAGCGGGGCGCTCGCCGGGGCACGCCACGGCGGCGGTGACGTGCTCGTGGCCGAGGCGGACGAGTCGGACGGCTCCTTCCTCGCCTACCGCCCGCACGTCGCCGTCGTCACCAACATCGAGCCGGACCACCTCGACCACTACGGGACGCGGGAGGCCTTCGAGGAGGCGTTCGTCCGCTTCGCCGGCCGGGTCGAGCCGGACGGCTGGCTGGTCGCCTGCGCCGACGACGACGGCGCCCGCCGCCTCGCGGACGCCGCCCGGACCTCCGGGGTGCGCGTCCGGACCTACGGGTCGTCGCCGGACGCGGACGTCCGCCTCGGTCCGTGGCTGGTGACGCCCGACGGCGGGTCCCTCGAGGTGACCGGCCCCGAGGGCGACCGCGCCGAGCTCCGGCTGGCCGTGCCCGGCGCCCACAACGGGCTCAACGCGGCGGGCGCGTGGACCGCTGCCCGGCTCCTCGGGGTGGCGCCCGACGTCGCCGCGGCCGGGCTCGGCCGCTTCCTCGGCACGGGCCGCCGGTTCGAGGACCGCGGTACCGCC
Organism: Actinotalea sp.; assembly: GCA_014360395.1. Classification (GTDB taxonomy): domain Bacteria; phylum Actinomycetota; class Actinomycetes; order Actinomycetales; family Cellulomonadaceae; genus Actinotalea. The sequence goes on along the minus strand of JACIXM010000065.1, from coordinate 569 downwards.
GGTGGCGTGCGGGTGGTGGACGACTACGCGCACCACCCGACGGAGGTCGCCGCACTGCTCGCCGCCGCGCGCCCGGTCGCCGGGACCGGACGGGTGCTCGTCCTGTTCCAGCCCCACCTGTACTCCCGCACGCGAACCTTCGCCGACGCCTTCGCCGCCGCGCTCGCCGCGGCAGACGTCGTCGTGGTCACCGACGTGTACGCCGCGCGGGAGGACCCCGACCCGTCGGTGACCGGGGCCCTGCTCACGGACCGTCTGCGGGAGGCCGGCCACGGCGCCGCCGACTTCGTGGCCGACCGCGTCGAGGCTGCGCGGGCGATCGGTGCGGCCGCGCGGCCCGGGGACCTGGTCCTCACCGTCGGGGCCGGGGACGTCACCGAGCTCGCCCCGGTGGTCCTCGCCGCCGTCGGCGTGGACGCGGCCGGCGCGGCCGACCGGACATGAGACCTCCGGCCCGACCGCGGCGGGTGGCGCCGGTCCGGCCGGGACCGGGGGCACCCCGGCCGGTGGCCGGGGAGCCGGCGGGGCCGGACGCCGCCCCCCGACCCGCCCCCGCCCGCGCGCCCGCG
>JACIXM010000064.1 GCA_014360395.1 Actinotalea sp. | reverse complement strand
CGTGGACGGTCCGGGCGCGGGGGACGCGAACCCGCCGGGTGTCGTCACCCGCCCCACCAGGACAGCGAGGCGAAGAGGGCGACGAGCGCCAGGGACACGAGCGTGCCCACCGCGCCGAGGACGATCCCGGCGACGGCGAGCCCGGTGCCCTGCTCACCGGTCCGGCGGACCTGCAGCACGCCGACGATGCCGAGGACGAGGGCCACCGGCGAGAGCACCAGGGGGAAGACCAGGAGGCCGAGGATCCCGACGACGAGTGCCGTGACGGCCAGGGGGTTCGTCCGCGGGGGCGGCGTCCACTCCGGCGGCGGGCCCCAGGCCCCGGGTGGCGCGTCGAGGCGGTACTGGGCCCCGGGGCGCGCCGGCGGGGGCGGCACGATGCCGACGCCGTCGGTCCGGAACGGGTCGATGCCGGCGAACGGGTCGCGGTGGGCATCCGGCGCGGTGCTCCCGGTGGTCCTGACCTCGGGTGCGGGGGCACCGGCGACCTCCCACGGGGCCGGGGGCGACGAGCCGGCGGCCGGCCAGGGCGCGGGGGGCCCGGCGACCTCCCACGGCGGTGCCGGCGGCGGGTCGTCCGCCGGCGTCCATGACGTCCCCTGCCCGCTCATGCATCAACGCTAGCGGCCCGGGCCCCGCCGTTCGGGGCGGTCGGTGCGGTTCACCCGCGCGATCTACGAGGCCGCAGCCACGACGTCAGCCCGCGGGCGAGGGCTCCGCGAGATCCACGACGACCGGCACGTGGTCGGACGCGCCCTTGCCCTTGCGCTCCTCGCGGTCGATCGACGCGCCGCTCACGCGGGCGGTGAGGGCCGGGGAGGTCCAGGCGAAGTCGATGCGCAGGCCCTTGTTCCTGGGGAAGCAGAGCTGCTGGTAGTCCCAGTAGGTGTAGGTGTGCTCCGCGGGCACGTGCCGCCGCGACACCTCGGTGTACCCGGCGTCGCCGAAGGCGAAGAAGGCCTGGCGCTCCGGCTCCGTCACGTGCGTGTGGCCCTCGAAGGCCGTGACGTCGTAGACGTCCGTGTCGTGCGGGATGACGTTCCAGTCGCCGATCAGGGCGATCTGAGCCCGCGGGTCCCCGCCGTCGGCGTCGAGCCAGCCCTCGGCGGCGGCCCGCAGCCCGGCCAGCCACTGCAGCTTGTAGGCGTAGTGCGGGTGGCCGGGGTCCCGGCCGTGCGGCACGTACAGGCTCCAGACCCGCACCCCGCCGCAGGTCGCGCCGATCGCGCGCGCCTCGACCACCGGGTCCTCCTCGCCGAACGCCGGCTGACCGGGGAAGCCCACCTCGACGTCGGCCAGGCCCACCCGGGAGGCGATGGCGACGCCGTTCCACTGGCTCGTCCCGGCGTGGGCGACCTCGTACCCGGCG
>JACIXM010000063.1 GCA_014360395.1 Actinotalea sp. | reverse complement strand
GATCGCGGTCGGGAGCGGGGGACGCCCGCCCCGTCCCGCCCGTCCGCTCTCCGGCCTCCCCTCGCCGACCTGCGCGCCACCCGTAGGCTGGCGCCATGGGTACCGCACTGATCACGGGCGCGAGCGCGGGCCTGGGCCTGGAGTTCGCCTGGCAGCTCGCCACGGCCCGCCACGACCTCGTCCTCGTCGCCCGGAACCGTGAACGCCTCGAGCGGCTCGCCGAGCAGCTCCACGCCGCGGCAGGCATCCACGTGGAGGTGCTGCCGGCCGACCTGTCGGTGCACGAGGACGTCGAGCGCGTGGCCGAGCGGCTGCGCTCGCCGGAGCGTCCGGTCGGCCTGCTGGTCAACAACGCGGGCTTCGGCCTCAAGCAGAAGTTCGTCGGCGGGGACCTCGACGTCCAGGAGCACGGCCTGGAGGTCATGGTCCGGGCCGTCCTCCTGCTCAGCCACGCCGCGGTCAACGCGATGGTCCCGCGCGGGCGCGGCGCCGTCCTCAACGTCGCCTCCGTCGCGGCCTTCACCACCATGGGCACCTACTCCGCGCACAAGTCCTGGGTGAAGGTGTTCACCGAGGCACTCGCGGTCGAGCTCTCCGGCACGGGCGTCACGGCGACCGCGCTGTGCCCGGGCTTCGTGCACACGGAGTTCCACCAGCGCGCCGGGCTGCACCGGGACAACATGCCCGGCATCGCGTGGCTCAACGCCGAGCAGGTCGTCGCGACCGCGCTCGCCGACGTCCGCCGCGGCGCCGTCGTCTCCGTCCCGAGCCTGCGGTACGAGACCGTCGCGCTCATCGCCCGCCTCCTGCCCCGGTCCGTCATCCGGCTGCTGTCCGGCGAGGGCAAGCTGCTCGCCAAGGTCCGCGAGAACGAGGCGAAGGAGCCGCAGACGTCCGAGTGACGGCGGCCCGCCGCCCCGCCGGGCGCGCCGCTCGCACTACCCTGCGAGCGTGCCCACCGACGACCTCGTCCTCAGCCCGACCCCCCGCGAGCAGCTGCGCGACCTCGTCCGCGAGCTCGCCGTCGTCCACGGCCGCGTGACGCTGGCCTCCGGCAAGGAGGCGGACTACTACGTCGACCTGCGCCGGGTGACGCTGCACCATCGCGCCGCACCGCTCGTCGGCCACGTGCTGCTGGACCTCCTGGAGGAGCACGGCCTCGGCACGGCCGATGTCGACGCGGTCGGCGGGCTGACGCTCGGCGCCGACCCGGTCGCCACCGCGCTGCTGCACGCCGCGGCGGCCCGCGGCCAGGACCTCGACGCGTTCGTCGTCCGCAAGGAGGGCAAGGCGCACGGCATGCAGCGCCGTATCGAGGGCCCGGACGTCGTCGGCCGGCGCGTCGTGGCGGTCGAGGACACCTCGACGACGGGCGGCTCCGTGCTCACCGCTGTCGAGGCGCTGCGCGAGGCCGGCGCCGAGGTCGCGGGCGTGGCGGTCATCGTCGACCGTGGCACGGGGGCGCGGGAGCGCATCGAGGCCGAGGGCCTGCCCTACCTGGCGGTCTTCGGCCTGGAGGACCTCGGGCTGGCCTGAGCCGCCGCGGCGTCAGCCGGCCAGGAGGGCGACCACGAGCGCCGTCGTCGCGACGATCTCGCCGATCCCCAGCGCCTTCGGCGTCGCCCCCGGCCACCGCAGCGGGACGACGACGGCGCGGACGGCCAGCACCGCCAGGAGGACGGCGAGCGTCGGCACGGGCAGGAGCGACCCGAGCGTGGGGACCAGCGCCGCCGCGCCGAGCAGCACCACGGGCAGCACCGCGTGGTACAGCACCGACGCGCGCAGCATCGTGCGGTTGCCGCGCTCGCGGATCATCGTCTTGACGTAGAGGACGGTGCCGGCGAAGTAGGCCACGAGGACGGCGGCGAGGGCCCACGCGCGGGCGTCCTCGGCGCCGGGGAACCAGGTGAGCGCGGTCCACCTGGCGAGCCCGCCGGGCTCCGTGGCGACGGGGACGCCCGCCGCGACGACCGCCATGAGGCCGGCGGCCACGACCGTGAGCAGGTCGTTGGCGAGCGAGCGCTCGTCGCGACGGGCCGAGTACACCAGGCTCGCCGCGAGCAGCGGCACGTAGGCGACGCCCCACGTCAGCAGGGACGGCGCGGCCGTGAGCAGCGCGGCGCCGAGCAGGACCGTCGCGACCCCGTAGGCCCGGACGGGCGGCAGCCAGCGCGGGCGGCGCCGCGCCTTGAGCCACAGACCGGCCGCGTTGTAGGCGCAGAAGCCGACGAGCCAGACGACGAGCAGCAGCAGGTGCTCCCAGCGCGGCCCGACCGCGGCCGCCCCGACGAGCGGCGGGGCCACGAGCATCGCCCACGCGCCGTGCTGCTGGGGCACCCAGCCCGGCCCGCGGCGTCGTCGTCGGGGGCCGGAGGAGGGGCTCGACGCCCGGCCGGAGCGGGCCCGGCCCGGGCCGTCCGGGCGCGTCGGACCAGCTCCTCGACTCCCCCCTGCCGGCGACAGCGTGCCGGGGGCCCTCCCCGCGCGGCCCCGGGCCGAGCTGCTCATCCGGCGACCGTAGGCACCCGGGCGGACCGGGCGCCTGGGCCCAAGGTCCCCCTCCGGCGGGCGGGGAGCCGACCTGGCGTGCCAGGTCACGGCGATAGGGTCGGCGGCGAGGAGGTGACCGTGCACGAGCTGCGGCTGTCGGGCGTGACCCGCACCTTCGGCGACCGGCGCGCGCTGGAGGACGTGACGTTCACCGTCCGGCCCGGGCGGGTCACCGGCTTCATCGGCGCCAACGGCGCCGGGAAGACCACGGCGATGCGGATCGTCGTCGGCGTCCTCGCGCCCGACGCGGGCACCGTGACCTGGGGCGACCGACCTGTGACCCGCGCGGACCGTCGGCGCTTCGGCTACATGCCGGAGGAGCGTGGCCTCTACCCGAAGATGCCCGTCCTGGAGCAGCTGGTGTACCTGGGGCGCGTGCACGGCCTGCGCACCGGCCTCGCGCGCGAGCGCGCCGAGGCGCTCCTGGAGCGGCTGGCCCTGGCGGAGCGCGCCGGGGACCTGCTGCAGTCGCTGTCCCTCGGCAACCAGCAGCGGGTCCAGGTCGCGGCGGCTCTCGTGCACGACCCGACGGCCCTCGTCCTCGACGAGCCGTTCTCCGGCCTGGACCCCCTGGCCGTGGACGCGATGGCGGAGCTGCTGCAGGAGCACGCCGCCGGGGGCGTCCCGGTCCTGTTCTCCTCCCACCAGCTCGAGCTCGTCGAGCGGATCTGCGACGACGTCGTGATCATCGACCACGGCCGCGTCGTGGCGGCGGGTTCGGCGCAGGAGGTGCGCGCCGCGCACACCGGCCGCCGGCTGCGGCTGCGCGTCGAGGTGCCGGGCGGGTCGGGGACGCCGGTGGCGATGGGCCCGGAGCCGCTGACCGGTGTCCCCGGCGTGGTGGGTGTCCGGGCCGACGGCGAGCGGCTCCTCGTGGACCTCACCGACGACGCCGACGACCAGGCCGTCCTGACCGCCGCGCAGCGTGCGGGCACCGTGCGGGAGTTCGCGCCGGTCGTGCCCACGCTCGCCCAGATCTTCCGTGAGGTCGTGCGATGAGCGACGCCGCGCCGGTCGTGCCGGTCGCCGCGCCCGATGCCCCGGCGGACCGCGAGGACGGGCTCACCGCACTCGGGGCGGTGCGGGTCGTCGCCGGTCGGGAGATCCGGGTCAAGCTGCGCGACAAGGCCTTCCTCGCGACGACGGCGTTCCTCCTGCTCCTCGTCGCGGTGGCGACCGTGGTCCCGGTGCTGCTCAGCCAGCAGGTCCCCGACCTGCGGGTGGCCGTCCAGGGTGCCGCGGCGGAGCAGGTGGTCGGCCTCGCCGCCGACCTCGGCCGCCAGGCCCAGGAGGACGACGACGTCCCGCCCGTCACGGCCCTGCTGGAGCCGGCCGGGCTGCCGGCGGCGGACATCGAGCTGGTCGTCCTCGAGCCCGAGGCGGACGTCGAGCGGCTCGTGCGCGACGAGGACGTCGCGGCGGCCGTCGTCGGGGAGAGCCTGGATGACCTGCGCGTGCTGGGTCGGGAGGCCGTGCCCGCCGAGGTCGACGTGCTCGTCGTCGCCGCGTCGGGCCAGCTCCAGGTCGCGGCGGCCGCGGAGGCGGCCGGGCTGAGCCGGGAGGACGTCGCGGCCCTCATCGCCCCGACGGCACCGCAGACCGTCGTGCTCGACGCCCGGCCGACCGGGTCCGTGCCACCGGAGCTGCTCGTCCTGCTGTTCGCGTTCCTCTTCTACCTGTCCGTGCTGACCTTCGGGATGTCCATCGCCCAGAGCGTGGTGGAGGAGAAGCAGTCGCGCGTGGTGGAGCTGCTCGTGGCGGCGCTGCCGGTGCGGTGGCTCCTGGCCGGGAAGGTCGTCGGCAACACGGTCATGGCGGTCGGCCAGATCGTCGTCATCGTCAGCGCCGGGCTGCTCGGCGCGTGGCTCATGGGGCGCGGTGAGGTCGTCGGCCAGCTGCTCGCCGCGTCGGGTTGGTTCGTCCTGTTCTTCCTGCTCGGATTCGTCATGCTGGCGTGCCTGTGGGCCGCGGCCGGCGCGCTCGCCTCGCGCGTCGAGGACCTCAACGCGACGACCGTGGTCATGCAGGTGCTCGTCGTCGTGCCGTTCTTCGCGGCGATCTTCGCGATCGAGCCCGGACCCGTGCAGCGGATCCTCTCCTACGTCCCGTTCACCGCGCCGCTGCTCATGCCGGCGCGCATCGTCCTGGGCAACGCCGAGCCCTGGGAGCCCGTCGTCGCGGCTCTCGTCGTCCTGGGTACGGGTATCGCGTTCATCGCGCTGGGGGTGCGGCTGTACCGCAACGCCGTGCTGCACACCGCCTCGCGGCTGCACGCCCGGCAGGCGTGGCGCGGGGGCGAGCGCTGACCGCCGACGACGACGCCCGAGAGGTCGGCGTCGGCCCGTGGCCCGGCGGCCCGGCGGCGTGGCCGCGGCTCGGTGCCGGCCCGGACGCGCCGCTGGACCCCCGCTACGACGCCGAGCTGCTCGCCCACGGCGACCGGCGCAACGTCGTCGACCGGTACCGCTACTGGACGGTCGAGGCCGTCGTCGCGGACCTCGACACCCGGCGCCACGCGTTCCACGTCGCCATCGAGAACTGGGTGCACGACCTCAACATCGGGTCGGTGGTGCGCACGGCGAACGCGTTCCTCGCGGCCGAGGTGCACGTCGTCGGGCGGCGGCGGTGGAACCGGCGCGGGGCGATGGTGACCGACCGCTACCAGCACCTGCGGCACCACCGGGACGTCGCCGCGCTCGCGGCGTGGGCCGGCGAGGCCGGGCTGCCGCTGATCGGCCTGGACAACGTGCCCGGGTCCGTGCCGCTGGAGGGCTACGCGCTGCCGCGGGCGTGCGTGCTGCTGCTCGGCCAGGAGGGCGCGGGCCTGTCGCAGGAGGCGGTCGCGGCGTGCGACGCGGTCCTGCACATCCGCCAGTTCGGCTCGACCCGGTCGATCAACGCCGGCGCCGCCGCGGCCATCGCCATGCACACCTGGATCACCCAGCACGCCTGAGGCTGGACGCGGCGTGGAGGGCCTGCGGGCCGAGCACGTCGACGCGTACCGACTGCCCGACATGGTGTCTTGACATCGAGACATGCTCCACGGGTATGGTTTCCGAGACCTGAACCACCTCTCAGTTTTCGGCGACGACGGCGTCGCCGCTCCAGGAAGGTCCGCTCATGCGAGTCACGAAGAGGTCTCTCGCGCTGGCCGTCGTCACCACGGCCGCGTTGACCCTGGGCGCGTGCGCCCCGTCCGCCGACGCCCCTGCCGACCCCGCCCCGGGGGCCACGGACACGGGGGATGACACGCAGGACGACGCCGCGTCCGGCGAACCGATCGACGTCGGGATCATCACGTCCACCACCGGGCCGCTGGCCACCTACGGTGCGGCCTACCTCGCCGGTCTCGAGGCGGGCTTCGACTACGCCACGGACGGCACGGGCGAGGTCGACGGTCGTCCTCTCAACGTCACGATCACCGACGACGGCGGCGACACCGACCGCGCCGTCGCGCAGGCCCGGGACCTGATCGGCCAGGGCTACACGATCCTCGCCGGGACCGCGTCCTCCGGGGTCGCGCTGGCGCTGGCCGAGCAGGCCGTCCAGAACGAGGTCCTCTACATCTCCGGCCCGGCGGCGGCGGACGCCATCACCGGCGTCAACCCGTACACCTTCCGCTCCGGCCGCCAGTCGCTGCAGGACGTCGCCACCGCGGGGTCCTTCATCGACCCCGAGGGTCAGAAGGTCGTCGTCTTCGCTCAGGACAACGCCTTCGGCCAGGGCAACCTCGCCGCCGTGCAGGGGGTCCTCGGCGCCCAGGGCGCGGACGTCGCCAGCGTGCTCGTCCCCGAGGACGTCACCGAGTTCACGCCGTTCGCCGCGCAGGTCCTCCAGGCCCAGCCGGAGATGGTCTTCGTGGCGTGGGCGGGCGCGACGTCGGGTGCGATGTGGCAGGCCCTGGACCAGCAGGGCGTCCTCGACGACACCACCGTCGTCACCGGGCTCGGCGACGTCGCCACCTACGGTGCCTTCGGCGCCGCCTCGGAGAAGATCGACTTCCTCAACCACTTCTTCGCCGGCGCCGCGGACAACGACGTCGCCCAGGCGATGGCCGAGCACGTCGAGGCCGCGGGCGGCACGGTCGACCTCTTCACCCCGGACGGCTTCGTGGCCGCGCAGATGATCGTCCGCGCGATCCAGGAGGCCGGCGGCGCCGACGACGTCGACGCCATGCGTGCGGCACTGGAGGGCTGGCAGTTCGACGGCCCGAAGGGCGCGTACGAGATCCGTGCGTCCGACCACGCGCTCATCCAGCCGATGTACCAGGTCCGGCTGGTCTCCGACGGCAACGGCGGCTGGACGCCGGAGCTCGTCGCCGAGGTCCCCGGCGAGGACGTCACGCCGCCCGAGGCAGGCTGACGCCCGACGCCCGACGCCCGAGGGCGCCGAGGCGCGACGCCCGAGGGCGCCGAGGCGCGACGCCGCGCCGGGGTGCCCCTCCCCCGGCGCGGCGTCCGCCGGACCACCGGCATCGGCCCCCCCCCCCC
>JACIXM010000062.1 GCA_014360395.1 Actinotalea sp. | reverse complement strand
CGACCCGCCGCCCGTGGCCGGCGCCCGCCCGCCGCCCGCCGCCCGACGCCCGACGCCCGCCGCCCGAGGGCGCCGCGGCGCGCCGCCGCGCCGGGGTGCGCACCCCCCGGCGCGGCGTCCGCCGGACCTCCGGCATCGCCCACCCCCACCCTGACGACCGGACGCCCCACCCCGACGGGAGAGCCCATGTCCACGACCCCGACACCGCCGTCGGCCCGCCCCGCTGCACCCGCCGGCTCCGGGCCCGGCGCGTCCGCCGGTGCCCGCGGAGCCGCGCCGGTCGCCCGCGGCACCGCCGGCAGCTCCCGCGCCGCCGGCGGTGCGCTCGTGGTGGAGAACCTGTCCTTCCGCGTGGGGGGGATCCACATCCTCAGCGACATCGACCTGGCGGTCCGCCCGGGGGAGATGGTCGGGGTCATCGGCCCGAACGGGGCGGGCAAGACGACGCTGTTCAACATGATCTCCGGGGTCCACCGGGCGACCGCGGGCCGGGTCCTGCTGGACGGGGCCGACATCACCCACGCCCCCATCCACCGCCGCGCTCAGGCCGGGCTGGGCCGGACCTTCCAGACCTCGAGCCTCTTCGCGGGCCTCAGCGTCCTGGAGAACGTCCGCCTCGCCGCGCAGCGGCGCCTCGGCGGGAACCTCTCGTTCCTCCGCTTCCCCCGCCGCGGCGACCAGGCGACGACGACGGCGCTCGGGCACCTCGCGGAGGTCGACCTCGCCCACCGCGCCGACGTCCTCGCCGGCGGGCTGTCCCACGGCGACAAGCGGAAGCTGGAGATCGCCGTGCTCCTCGCGATGGAGCCGTCGGTCATCCTCCTCGACGAGCCGATGGCGGGCGTGGCGCGGGCCGACGTCCCCGGCCTGAGCGAGGTCATCCGCCGGATGCACCGTGACCACGCGTGCACGGTCCTCATGGTCGAGCACCACATCGACGTCGTCCTCGGCCTCGTCGAGCGCGTCGCGGTCCTGGACCAGGGCCGGGTGCTGGCCTTCGACGAGCCCGCCGCGATCATGGCCGACCCCCGCGTGCAGAGCGCCTACCTCGGAGCCACCGCATGAGCGCCGTCCTGCAGGTCGAGCACCTGTCCGCGTCGATCGGCGGCCAGCAGGTCGTCGAGGACGTCTCCTTCTCCGTCCCGGCGACCGGGGTCACCGCGGTCCTCGGGCGCAACGGCGTGGGCAAGACCTCCACGATCAAGGCGATCCTGGGCCTCGTCGAGCGCTCCGGGACCGTCCTGCTCGACGGCGAGCCCATCGACCGGGAGCCCACCCACCGCATCGTGCAGCGCGGCGTCGGCTACGTGCCCGAGGACCGCGAGGTCTTCACCGCGCTCACCGTCGAGGAGAACCTGCGCCTGGCGGTCCGCGACCGCGAGCCCCGGCGCGAGCTCGTCGAGGCGCTCTTCCCGGACCTCGTGCGCCGCTCCGCCCAGCGCGCGGGGACGCTGTCGGGCGGCCAGCAGCAGATGCTGTCGATGGCCCGCGCCCTGCTCAACCGCAACCGGCTGCTCCTCGTGGACGAGCCCACCAAGGGCCTCGCGCCGAAGATCGTCACCGAGCTCGCCACGGCGCTGCAGGAGGCGGCCCGTACGGTCCCGGTCCTGCTGGTCGAGCAGAACCTCCAGGTCATCGAGCAGCTGGCGCAGGACGTCGTCGTCATCGACGGCGGCCGGGTCGTGCACACCGGACCGGCGGCCGAGCTGCTCGGCGACGAGGCGGCCGTGCGCCGCTACCTCGGCGTCCACGCGGAGCAGCCGCCGACCGCCCGCCGGTCGGACGACGACGCTCCCGGCGCCCAGCCGCCGACCGCCCGCGCCGCCGAGGAGGCCCGCCCGTGAGCATCACCGTCCTGCTGCTGATCACCGGCCTCGGGCTGGGCGCGCTGTACTTCCTCGTCGCCTCCGGCCTGTCGCTCATCTACGGGCTCATGGGCGTGCTGAACTTCGCCCACGGCGCCTTCCTCACCCTCGGCGCCTTCATCGGGTTCGAGGTGTCCCGCGCGGTCGGCGCGACGACCTGGCCCGGGTTCGCCGTGGCCGTGGTGCTCGGCGCCCTCGCCGGCGCGGCGATCGCGGCGCTGAGCGAGCTGCTGCTCATCCGCCCCCTGTACCAGCGGCACATCGAGCAGGTGCTCGTGACGGTCGGGCTCGGCCTGGTCACCGTGGCGCTGTACGAGGGCATCTGGGGCACCGACCCGATCTTCATCTCCGGCCCGGCCTGGCTCGACCGGACCACCTCGGTGCTGGGCGCCAACGTCCCCAACGACCGGTTCCTCGCGATCGGCGCCGCCGTCGCGGTGCTCGTCGGGCTCGTCCTCTTCCTCAAGCACACGCGCTACGGCCTCGTCATCCGGGCCGGCGTCGAGAACCGCGCCATGGTCACGGCGCTGGGGATCGACGTCCGGCGGTCCTTCACCCTCGTCTTCACCATCGGCGGTGCTGCGGCGGGCCTCGGCGGGGTCCTGGCCTCGCAGTACTTCGGGTACGTCTCCGCCCACCTCGGCGGGACGCTGCTGATCTTCGCGTTCATCGTCACCGTCATCGGCGGCCTGGGCTCGCTCACCGGCGCCGCGCTCGCTGCGGTGCTCGTGGCGGTGCCGCAGCAGTTCGCGAACTACTACCTCGGGATCGGGGACCTCATCGCGGTGCTCGCGCTGGCCCTCGTCCTCCTCGTGCGGCCGTCCGGCCTGATGGGAGCGAAGGCGGCATGAACACCCCCACGAGCACCCCGACCGGGGCCGCTGACCCGGCGACCACGAGCGACGCCCGTCCGGAGGCCGTCCGGGCCGACGACGGCGCGCCGGGTGGGGCCGGTGCCACCGGTCCGACCGCGGGCCGCACCGGGCTCAGGGCACGCCTGGCCGCCCCGCCGGCCCGGGCACGCGGGGCTGCGCCCTGGGTCGGTGCCGCCGTGACCGCCGTCGTCCTGGCGGTCCTGCCCTTGTTGGACCTGCGCGTCCCCGGGGTCCTGCCCGGCCCGACCTACACCCCCGGGACGCTGCACCTCCTGGCCCTGTGCCTGCTCTACGGCGCCCTCGCCCTGAGCTACCACCTGCTCTACGGCGTCGCGGGGATGCTCAGCTTCGGGCACGCCCTGTACTTCGCCGCCGGCGCGTACGGCCTCGCGGTCGTCCTGCAGCGCACCGACCTGCCCCTGCTGACCGGGGCCGCCCTGGTGCTCGTGGGCGCGGTGGTGCTCGCGAACCTCGTCGGGGCGATCTCCCTACGGGTGACGGGCGTGTCCTTCGCGATGGTGACGCTCGCGTTCGCGCAGGCCGGCAACGTCGTCGCGCGCCGCAACATCGGCGGGTGGAGCGGTGGCGAGGAGGGCGTGGGCCTGCGGACGGCGAACGTGCCGGACTGGCTCGTGGGCGTCGCCGACACCCGCAACGTGTACTGGCTCGCGCTGGCGGTCCTCGCCGGGGTGTACGTCGTCGTCACGTGGTTCCAGCGGTCCCGCGCGGGCCACGTCGTCGAGGCGACCCGGGAGAACGAGCTGCGCGTGCGGGTCATCGGCCAGCAGCCGTACCTCATCCGCCTCCTGACCTTCGCCGTCGCGGGCGCCCTCGCGGCCGTCGTCGGGATGGCCTACCTGCTCCTGCAGTCCCAGGCCGTGCCGACGATCAGCTCCGCCGACCTCACCATCACCCTGCTGGTCATGGTGGTCCTCGGCGGCGTCGGGTCCCGGTGGGGCGCCGTCGTCGGGGCGGTGCTGTACACGCTGCTGGACCAGCGGCTGTCGGTCTTCGCGTCCTCGGACCTCGTCCAGGGGCTGCCGGCGGTGCTGCACGTGCCGCTGTCCGAGCCGCTGTTCACGCTGGGCACACTGTTCGTCCTGGTCGTGCTCTTCATGCCGGGCGGCCTGGCGGGCGCGGCGGCGCGCCTGCGGCAGGGACGGAGGCGCCGGTGAGCGAGGGGCACGAGCAGGCCGCACGGGACCGGTCCACCGACGGGCTGCACACGCTCGGCCGGTGGGTGTGCGACCGCGCGCGCCTGGCGCCGGACCACGTCGCCGTCGTCGAGGGCGAGCGGGCGACGACGTACGCCGAGCTCGACGCGCGGGCGGAGGCCCTGGCCCGCCGGCTCCAGCGCGCCGGTTACCTCGTGGGCGACCGCGTCGCGACCCTGACCCGGAACAGCACCGACCACGTCGTCCTGTTCATGGCGTGCGCGCGGACCGGCCTGGTGCTCGTCCCGCTGTCCTGGCGGCTCGCGCCGGGCGAGCTGGAGCACCAGGTCCGGCACAGCCGCGCGGTCCTGCTCCTGGCCGAGCGGGGCCTGGCCGCCGCCGCGCAGGACGCCGTCGGCGGCCTGGAGCCCGCGCCGCCCGTGGAGCTGCTCGGGCCCGACGGGGTCGAGCAGCACGTGCCCGGCCCCGTCCGGCTCGACGCCGAGCCCCAGGCGGGCCGCCGCGCCGTCCGCGACGACGACGCCCTGCTGCAGATCTACACCTCGGGCACGTCGCGGGCGCCCAAGGGCGTCGTCCTGACCCACGCCAGCTGCTTCTGGACCAACCTCGCGCTCAACGGCGTCGCCCCCCTGGGCACCGACGACGTCGTGCTCGCGGTCCTGCCGCAGTTCCACGTGGGCGGCTGGAACGTGCAGCCGCTGCTGGCCTGGTGGGTCGGCGCGACGGTCGTCCTCGAGCGGGAGTTCGACGCCGGGCGGGCCCTGGCGCTGCTCTCCCGTCACGGTGTCACCACGCTCATGGGCGTGCCGGCGACGTACCGGCTCATGGCCGAGCACCCGGACTTCGCCGGCGCGGACCTGTCGAGCCTGCGGTACGCCGTCGTCGGCGGGGCGCCCATGGACGAGGACCTGCTGCGCTCCTGGCACGCCCGCGGCGTGCGGATCCTCCAGGGCTACGGGCTGACCGAGGCCGGGCCGAACGTGCTGGGCCTGCCCCCGGCGGACGCGGAGAAGCACGTCGGGTCCGTGGGCAAGCCGTACCCCTACGTCGACGTCGCCGTGCGTGACCCGCTGACCGGCCGGACGCTGCACGGTGCCGCCCGCGGGGAGCTGCTCGTGCGCGGCCCTGCGGTGTTCGCCGAGTACTTCCGCGACCCCGAGGCGACGCGTGCGGCGCGGGTCGACGGCTGGCTGCGCACCGGCGACTACGTCGAGCGCGACGCCGACGGGTACTTCCGGGTCGTCGACCGGCTCGACGACATGTACATCTCCGGCGGGGAGAACATCTCGCCGGCCCAGGTCGAGGCCGTGCTCACCCGGCACGACGCGATCGCTGAGGCGGCCGTCATCGGCGTGCCCGACCCGCGCTGGGGACAGGTCGGGCACGCGTACCTCGTGCTCGCCCCCGGCGCCTCGGTCACCACCGAGGAGGTGGTCGCCCACTGCCGCGCCCACCTCGCCGCGTTCAAGGCACCGCGCCACGTCACCGTCGTGGACGCGCTGCCCCGCACCGCCCTGCACAAGCTGCGCCGCTCCGCCCTGCTGGGCGCCGACGACGGGAGCACCCGATGACCACGCCGGACCAGGGCGACGCCCGGACCGCGCCCCGCACGACGAAGGGCACGCGCACGCGCGCCCGGATCCTGCGGGTCGCCGCCGAGGTGTTCGCCGAGCACGGCTATCACGACGCCTCGATCGTCAAGATCACCGAGGCGGCCGACGTGGGCCAGGGCACGTTCTACCTCTACTTCTCCTCCAAGCAGGAGGTCTTCGAGGAGGTCGTGCGGGACCTCAACCAGCAGGTCCGGCACGCGATGTTCGAGGCCTCCAGCGCCGAGACGGACCGGATCGCCGCCGAGCGCGCCGGCTTCCGGGCGTTCTTCCGCTTCGCGGCCCAGAACCCGGCGCTGTACCGGATCGTGCGGCAGGCCGAGTTCGTGGCGCCGCAGATGCTGCGGTGGCACTACGAGCGGATCGCCGAGGGGTACGTCGACGGGCTGCGCACGGCCCAGGCCCGCGGGGAGCTGGCTCCCATCGATCCCGAGGTCCTGGCGTGGGCGCTCATGGGCATCGGGGAGATCGTCGGGATGCGCTGGGCGCTGTGGGAGGACGACGCCCCCGGCGCCGAGGAGGACCGTCCCGACGGCGTGCCGCCGCTGGTCTTCGAGGCGACGATGCGCCTCATCGAGCGGGCCCTCGCGCCGGAGAGGACGGGCGCGCGGGTCGGTCCCGCCGACGCCACCGTCCCCACCGCCGGGCCCGCGTCCGTCCCCGCCACCCAGGAGGAGCAGCCATGACGACGACGCCCGATGCTCCAGGGGGGACGGCGGCCCGGCAGGTCGAGGGCCGCCACCTCGAGGGCCGTCGTGCCCTGGTCACCGGCGGAGGGGCGGGCATCGGCGCCGCCTGCGTGCGCGCCCTGGCGGGTGCCGGAGCCGCCGTCGTCGTCGCGGACCGGGACGCCGAGGCAGCCCGGCGCGTCGCGGAGGCGGTCGACGGGGAGGCGTGGGTCGTGGACCTCGACGACACCCGCGCCCTGGACGACCTGCGGCTCGAGGTCGACGTCCTCGTCAACAACGCGGGCCTGCAGAAGGTCAGCCCGCTGGAGGCGTTCGACCCCGAGGACTTCCGGCGGATCCAGCGGATCATGCTCGAGGCGCCGTTCCTCCTGGTCCGGGCCGTGCTGCCGCACATGTACGCCCGCGGCTGGGGTCGCGTGGTCAACATCTCCTCGGTGCACGGCCTCGTGGCGTCCGCGTACAAGTCGGCGTATGTCGCGGCCAAGCACGGCCTGGAGGGGCTCAGCAAGGTGACGGCGCTGGAGGGCGCCGCGCACGGCGTCACCAGCACCTGCGTGAACCCGGCGTACGTCCGGACGGCGCTGGTGGAGCAGCAGCTCGCCGACCAGGCCCGCGTCCACGGGATCACCGAGGAGGAGGTCCTGGAGAAGGTCCTGCTCACGGAGCAGGCGGTCAAGCGCATGGTCGAGCCCGACGAGGTCGCCTCGCTCGTGCTCTGGCTCACCGGGCCCGGCGGGGCGATGGCGACCGGGTCCTCGTACACGCTCGACGGAGGGTGGTCGGCCCGATGACCGTCGATCTCACCGCCGCCACGACGCACACCTACCGTGCGGTCGACGTGCCCGTCGACGGTGGTCTCCTGCACGCCGGCGTCTGGGAGCCGGAGGCCCTGCCGGGATCCGGCGCGGCGCCCGCCACCGGGGTGCCGACGATCCTGGCGATCCACGGCGTCACCGCGCACCACCTCGCGTTCTGCGAGCTCGCGGCGCGCCTGCCGGGCGTCCGGGTCGTCGCGCCGGACCTCCGGGGACGCGGGCGCAGCAACGCCCTGCCCGGTCCGTACGGCATGCCCCGCCACGCCGACGACGTCGCCGCGCTCGCCGCCGCGCTCGGCGTGGAGCGCGCCGTCGTCGTCGGCCACTCGATGGGCGGGTTCGTCGCGGTCGTGCTCGCGCACCGCCACCCGGCGCTGGTCGAGCGCGTCGTGCTCGTCGACGGGGGGCTGCCGTTGGCCCTGCCGGAGGGTGTCGACGTCGAGGCCGCCATGGCGGCCGTCCTGGGTCCGGCCGCGCAACGCCTGTCGATGACCTTCCCGGACCACGCGGCGTACCGGGCGTTCTGGCGCGCGCACCCGGCGTTCACCGCGGCCTGGTCGGAGCGGCTCGGCGCCTACTTCGACCACGACGTCGACGAGCTCCCCGGTGGCGGGCTGCGACCTGCCGCGCGGATCGAGGCGCTGCAGCAGGACCAGGAGGAGCTGTTCACCGGGGCCTCCCTGCTGCCGGCGCTCGACGCGCTGGCCGTGCCGACGACGTTCCTGCGCGCGCCCGCCGGCCTGCTCGGGGGCGAGCCGTTGTACGCGCCGGAGCACGTCGCGGCCTGGGCGGCGCGGCTGCCGCGGCTGGAGGTCCACGAGGTGCCGGGGGTCAACCACTACACGGTCGTCATGGCGCCGCACGGGGCGGCGGTCGTCGCGTCGGTCGTGGGGGAGGTCGTCGGGGAGGTCGTCGAGCTCAGCCGGCGTCCGTCCACCGGGGCCGCCGACGATCACGGTCGGTTCGCGCCCGCGCCGCCCGGCGACCAGAATGCCCAGGAGCACCCCGCGCGACGTCGCCCGGTGGTGCCGTACCCGTCGACGGAGCCGGAGACCCCGCACGCCGTCGACCCGACGTCGGAGGTGGACCGGTGACCCGGTTGGACAAGGTCGTCCCGAGCGCGGCGGTCGCCGTGGCGGACGTGGGCGACGGCGCGAGCGTCGCCGTCGGCGGCTTCGGGCTCTGCGGGAACCCCGTGGCGCTGATCACGGCGCTCCTGGAGCAGGGCACGCGCGACCTGCACGTGGTGTCGAACAACTGCGGCGTGGACGACTGGGGGCTGGGCGTCCTGCTCGCCGCGGACCGCATCCGGAAGATCACCGCCTCGTACGTGGGGGAGAACAAGGAGTTCGCGCGCCGCTACCTCGCCGGTGAGCTCGAGGTCGAGCTGACCCCGCAGGGGACGCTGGCGGAGAAGCTCCGGGCCGGGGGGTCGGGCATCGCCGCGTTCTTCACGCAGACCGGCGTGGGCACCCAGGTCGCCGAGGGCGGTCTGCCGCAGCGCTACGACGCCGACGGCGGCGTCGCCCTCGCCTCGGCGCCGAAGGAGGTCCGGGCCTTCGCGGTCGACGGTGAGCAACGGGAGTTCGTGCTGGAGGAGGCGATCACGACGGATGTCGCGCTCGTCCACGCCGAGGTCGGCGACCGGTACGGCAACCTCGTGTTCCACCGGTCGGCGCGGAACTTCTCCCCGCTGGCCGCGATGGCCGGGCGGCTGTGCATCGCCCAGGTCGAGCGGCTCGTGGAGCCCGGCGAGCTGGACCCCGACGCGGTGCACCTGCCCGGGGTGTTCGTGCACCGGGTGGTCGAGGTCGGGACGGACATCGAGAAGCGGATCGAGCGGCGCACGGTGCGCGCTGCGGCGGCGGGCGATGGCGCCACCGCCACGGGCGAGGGGGCGTGACATGGCACTGACCAGGGAGCAGATGGCCGCGCGGGCGGCGCTGGAGCTGCCCGACGGCGCGTACGTGAACCTCGGGATCGGCCTGCCGACGCTCGTGCCGAACTACCTGCCGGCCGACCGGCACGTCATGCTGCAGTCCGAGAACGGCATCCTCGGCGTGGGGCCGTACCCCACGGAGGACCAGGTCGACCCGGACCTCATCAACGCCGGCAAGGAGACCGTGACGGTCCTGCCGGGGGCTGCGTTCTTCGACTCCGCGACGAGCTTCGGGATGATCCGTGGCGGCAAGATCGACGTGGCCGTGCTCGGCGGGATGGAGGTCTCCGAGCGCGGGGACCTGGCCAACTGGATGATCCCCGGCGCCATGGTCAAGGGCCCCGGCGGCGCGATGGACCTCGTGCACGGGGCGCGGCGCGTCGTCGTCCTCATGACGCACAACGCCAAGGACGGCTCGCCGAAGATCGTCCGCGAGTGCGCGCTGCCGCTGACCGGTCGCGGCGTCGTCGACCGGATCATCACGGACATCGCGGTGCTGGACGTGGGTCCCGGCGGCTTGACCCTCGTCGAGACCGCCGCGGGCGTGACGGTCGAGGAGGTGCTCGAGCGGACCGGCGCGCCGGTCCGCGTCGAGGGCGCGGTCGAGACCGTCGACGTGACGGCATGAGCGGACCCCGGCCCGCCACGCACGAGGCCAGCACGCACGAGCGCTCCACGCGCGAGCCCAGCACCCACGAGCCCAGCACCCACGAGGAGACGACGCCGTGAGCACCGACCAGCCGCTGCCCGAGGGCACCCCGCCCACCGGGTCCATCCCGCTCGCGGACATCGAGGAGCACGCCACCCCGCACTGGGCGCCGACGTCGGCGACCGCCCGGGACGACGTCGTCCTGGTCGGCGCGGCGCGCACGCCGCAGGGCCGCCTGCGCGGCGGCCTGTCCACGGTGCCCGCGACGCAGCTCGCGGCGACGGCGATCCGCGGGGCCCTGGAGCGCTCCGGCGTGCCCGCCGACGCCGTCGACGCGGTGATCCTGGGCCAGGTGCTCCAGGCGGGCGCGGGCCAGAACCCGGCGCGGCAGGCGTCGTTGGCCGCGGGGATCGGGATGCGCGCGCACGCCACGACGGTGAACAAGGTGTGCCTGTCGGGGCTGACCGCGGTCATCGACGCGGCGCGCCTGCTGCGCTCGGGCGAGGCCGAGGTCGTCGTCGCCGGCGGCATGGAGTCCATGTCCCTGGCGCCGCACCTGCTGCCCGGGTCCCGCACGGGCACGGCGTACGGGAGCATCGAGGTCCTGGACCACATGGCCCACGACGGGCTCACCGACGCCTACGAGCGCGAGTCGATGGGCACCTGCACCGACCGGGTGACGCAGGAACGCTACGACCTGACCCGCGAGCAGCAGGACGAGGTCGCTGCCCTGTCGCACCAGCGCGCGGCCGCGGCGTGGGAGGCGGGGCGGTTCGACGCGTTCGTCGTGCCGGTGACGGTGCCCGGCCGCAAGGGGGACACGGTCGTGGACCGGGACGAGGGCATCCGGCCCGAGACGACGGTCGAGACCCTCGGGAAGCTGCGCCCGGCGTTCGTCGACGGCGGCCACATCACCGCCGGGAACTCCTCGCCGATCTCCGACGGCGCTGCGGCCCTCGTGGTCACCACGCGGGGGCGGGCCGAGGAGGCCGGGTGGCCGGTGCTGGCGACGGTGCGCGCCGTCGGGCAGGTGGCCGGCCCGGACACCACGCTGCACTCCCAGCCGTCCGCGGCGATCCTGCGGGCGCTGCAGCGTCAGGGCTGGTCGGTCGCGGACCTCGACGTCATCGAGATCAACGAGGCGTTCGGCGCCGTCGTGGCGCAGTCCGCCGCGGACCTCGGCGTGCCGGTCGAGGCGGTCAACGCCGACGGCGGCGGCATCGCGCTGGGCCATCCCATCGGTGCCTCGGGGGCGCGGCTGGTCGTCCACGCCGCTCACACCCTCGCGGCCCGCGGGGGCGGTCGCGCCGCCGTCGGGCTGTGCGGCGGTGGCGGTCAGGGCGAGGCGCTCCTGCTGGAGCTCTGACCGCGGGCGGGTCGGCCGCCCCGCCGTCGTGGCCGCAGGGCGCTCGTGGGGAGGGCGTGCCCCGGAAGCCGGCACGAGGCCTCCCCGCCGGCTGCGGACCGAGCGGGGTCGGTGCTCGTGGGGAGGGGCTGCACCGGGAGCCGGCACGAGGACTCCCCGCGGGGGCGCATTCTCGGGGCCCGTCCCCTACGCGACGCGACGGGCCTGTCCACGGGAGGGAGGTCCTGACGGTGCCGCGCGCCCTCGTGCCAGGATGGGCGTGAGAAACCCACCCCTCATCGAGCAGGAGTCTCCATGGCCATCGCCACCCCCGAGGTCTACGCCGAGATGATCGACCGCGCGAAGGCGGGCTCGTTCGCCTGCCCCGCGGTCAACGTCACCTCGTCGCAGACCCTCACCGCGGCGCTGCAGGGCTTCGCCGAGGCCGAGTCGGACGGCATCATCCAGGTCTCCGTCGGTGGCGCCGAGTACGCCTCCGGCTCCACGGTCAAGGACCGGATCGCCGGCTCCCTGGGCCTGGCCGCCTACGCGGCCGAGGTCGCGAAGAACTACCCCGTCACCATCGCGCTCCACACCGACCACTGCACCAAGAAGAACCTCGACAGCTGGGTCCGCCCGCTGCTGGAGATCGAGGCGCAGCAGGTCAAGGACGGCAAGCTGCCGACCTTCCAGTCGCACATGTTCGACGGCTCCGACATCCCGCTGGACGAGAACCTCGTCATCGCGGCCGAGCTGCTCGAGCTCTCGCAGGCGGCCCGCACGATCCTCGAGATCGAGGTCGGTGTCGTCGGCGGCGAGGAGGACGGTCACGAGGCCGCCATCAACGACAAGCTGTACACGACGGTCGAGGACGGTCTGGCCACGGTCGAGGCCCTCGGCTCCGGCGAGAAGGGCCGCTACCTCACGGCCCTGACGTTCGGCAACGTGCACGGCGTGTACAAGCCCGGCGCGGTCAAGCTGCGCCCGGCGATCCTCAAGGAGATCCAGGACGCGGTCGGCGCCAAGATCGGCAAGGCCAACCCGTTCGACCTGGTCTTCCACGGCGGGTCCGGCTCGACCGCCGAGGAGATCTCCGAGGCCGTCGACAACGGCGTCATCAAGATGAACATCGACACCGACACCCAGTACGCGTTCACGCGTCCCGTCGTCGGCCACATGTTCACCAACTACGACGGCGTCCTGAAGATCGACGGCGAGGTCGGCAACAAGAAGACCTACGACCCGCGCGCCTGGGGCAAGCTCGCCGAGGCCGGCATGGCCGCGCGCATCGTCGAGGCCTGCCAGCAGCTGCGGTCCGCCGGGCACAAGATCGGCTGACGCACCGCTCGGACGACGACGCCGCCGCGCCCCTCGGGGAGCGGCGGCGTCGTGCTGTGCGCGGGGGAGGTGCTCAGGGGGTCGTGCTGTGCGTGGGGGAGGTGCTCAGGGGGTCGTGCTGTGCGTGGGGGTGGTGCTCAGGGGGT
>JACIXM010000061.1 GCA_014360395.1 Actinotalea sp. | reverse complement strand
TCGGTCTCGACAGCTCGATCAACGACTCGACCCTCGCGATCGACGACATCGTCGCGACGATCAAGTTCCTCGTCACGCTCCACGACGGGCGTGACTCGATGCAGGGCGTCAAGAACGGCGAGCCGGTCGACGTGCGGGTCGAGGTCGACGACATCGACCACTTCGGCAACCGTCGCCTCCGCTCCGTCGGCGAGCTCATCCAGAACCAGGTCCGCACCGGCCTGTCCCGGATGGAGCGCGTCGTCCGCGAGCGCATGACCACGCAGGACGTCGAGGCGATCACGCCGCAGACCCTGATCAACATCCGCCCGGTCGTGGCGTCGATCAAGGAGTTCTTCGGCACCTCGCAGCTGTCGCAGTTCATGGACCAGAACAACCCGCTCGCGGGTCTGACGCACAAGCGTCGCCTGTCCGCGCTCGGCCCGGGTGGTCTCTCCCGCGACCGCGCCGGCATGGAGGTCCGTGACGTCCACCCGTCGCACTACGGCCGCATGTGCCCGATCGAGACCCCCGAGGGCCCGAACATCGGCCTCATCGGCTCGCTCGCGACCTACGGCCGGATCAACGCCTTCGGCTTCGTCGAGACGCCGTACCGGAAGGTCACCGACGGGCGCGTCACGGAGGAGGTCCACTACCTCACCGCCGACGACGAGGACCGCTTCATCATCGCCCAGGCGAACGCCCCACTGACCGAGGACGGCTCCTTCGCCGAGGACCGCGTGCTCGTCCGCACCAAGGGGGGCGAGGTCGAGATCGTCCCGGGCGACATGGTCGACTACATGGACGTCTCGCCGCGGCAGATGGTCTCCGTCGCGACCGCGATGATCCCCTTCCTCGAGCACGACGACGCCAACCGTGCGCTCATGGGCGCGAACATGCAGCGCCAGGCCGTGCCGCTGGTGCGGTCCGAGGCGCCGCTGGTCGGCACCGGCATGGAGCGGCGGGCTGCGGTCGACGCCGGTGACGTCATCGTCGCCACGAAGGCCGGCGTCGTCACCGAGGTCTCCGCGGACCTCATCACGGTTGCGAACGACGACGCCACCACGTCGACCTACCGGGTCGCGAAGTTCCGCCGCTCGAACCAGGGCACGTCCTACAACCAGCGCGTCCTGGTCGACGAGGGCGCCCGCGTCGAGGTCGGCTCGGTCCTCGCGGACGGGCCTGCGACGGACGAGGGCGAGCTCGCCCTGGGCCGCAACCTCCTCGTGGCGTTCATGTCGTGGGAGGGCCACAACTACGAGGACGCGATCATCCTCAGCCAGCGCCTGGTGCAGGACGACGTCCTCTCCTCGATCCACATCGAGGAGCACGAGGTCGACGCCCGCGACACGAAGCTGGGCCCGGAGGAGATCACCCGGGACATCCCGAACGTGTCGGAGGAGGTCCTCGCGGACCTCGACGAGCGCGGCATCATCCGGATCGGCGCCGAGGTCGCTGCGGGCGACGTCCTGGTCGGCAAGGTCACCCCCAAGGGTGAGACCGAGCTGACCCCGGAGGAGCGCCTGCTCCGCGCCATCTTCGGCGAGAAGGCCCGCGAGGTCCGCGACACGTCCCTCAAGGTGCCCCACGGCGAGTCCGGCACGGTCATCGAGGTCCGGACGTTCAGCCGCGAGGACGGCGACGAGCTGCCCGCCGGCGTCAACGAGCTCGTCCGGGTCTACATCGCCCAGCGCCGCAAGATCACCGACGGTGACAAGCTCGCCGGACGGCACGGCAACAAGGGCGTCATCGCGAAGATCCTGCCGGTCGAGGACATGCCGTTCCTGCCCGACGGGACCGCCGTCGACATCGTGCTCAACCCGCTCGGTGTGCCGGGCCGCATGAACGTCGGCCAGGTGCTCGAGACGCACCTGGGCTGGGTCGCCAAGCAGGGCTGGGACGTCGAGCACGTGGCGGACGCGTCCGCCGGGTGGCTCGAGCGCGTGCCCGAGGTGGCCCGCACGAGCACGCCGGGCAACCCGGTCGCGACGCCGGTGTTCGACGGCGTGCCGGAGGAGGTCCTCACGGGCCTGCTCGGCGCCACGCACCCGAACCGCGACGGCGACCGCATGGTCGACGAGACCGGCAAGGCCCGGCTCTTCGACGGCCGATCCGGCGAGCCGTTCCCGGACCCGGTGGCGGTCGGCTACATGTACATCCTCAAGCTGCACCACCTGGTCGACGACAAGATCCACGCGCGCTCGACCGGCCCGTACTCGATGATCACGCAGCAGCCGCTGGGCGGTAAGGCGCAGTTCGGCGGCCAGCGGTTCGGCGAGATGGAGGTGTGGGCGCTCGAGGCGTACGGCGCCGCCTACACCCTCCAGGAGCTGCTCACCATCAAGTCCGACGACGTCCCCGGGCGCGTCAAGGTCTACGAGGCCATCGTCAAGGGCGAGAACATCCCCGACTCGGGCATCCCGGAGTCGTTCAAGGTCCTCCTCAAGGAGATGCAGTCGCTCTGCCTGAACGTGGAGGTGCTGTCGTCCGACGGTGTCTCCATCGACATGAAGGAGAACGACGACGAGGTGTACCGCGCGGCGGAGGAGCTGGGCATCGACCTGTCCCGCCGCCCGAACGCCTCGAGCGTCGAGGAGATCTGACCTCGCCTGTCCCGGGGCCCTCCCCACGGCCCCGGGACAGGTCACCGGCACTCACCGGCCACTCACGGTGAATACGGACCAAGAAGGAAAGTAGGAACCTTGCTCGACGTCAACGTCTTCGACGAGCTGCGCATCGGCCTGGCGACCGCGGAGGACATCCGCACGTGGTCGCACGGCGAGGTCAAGAAGCCCGAGACCATCAACTACCGGACGCTCAAGCCGGAGAAGGACGGGCTCTTCTGCGAGAAGATCTTCGGTCCCACCCGGGACTGGGAGTGCTACTGCGGCAAGTACAAGCGGGTCCGCTTCAAGGGCATCATCTGCGAGCGCTGCGGCGTCGAGGTGACCCGCTCGAAGGTGCGCCGTGAGCGGATGGGCCACATCGAGCTCGCCGCCCCGGTGACCCACATCTGGTTCTTCAAGGGTGTGCCGTCCCGGCTGGGCTACCTCCTGGACCTCGCGCCGAAGGACCTGGAGAAGGTCATCTACTTCGCCGCCTACATGATCACCGAGGTGGACGAGCAGGGCCGGCAGGAGGACCTGCCGAACCTCCAGAACGAGATCGACCTGGAGAAGAAGGAGATCTCGAGCCGCCGCGACGTCGACATCGACAAGCGCGCGCGCCGGCTCGAGGAGGACCTCGCCCAGCTCGAGGCCGAGGGCGCCAAGGCTGACGCGCGCCGCAAGGTCCGCGACTCGGCCGAGCGGGAGATGGCGCAGATCCGCAAGCGCGCCGACGCCGAGATCGAGCGCCTCGAGCAGGTCTGGGACCGCTTCAAGAACCTCAAGGTCGCCGACCTCGAGGGCGACGAGATGCTGTACCGCCAGCTCGGCGACCGGTACGGCAACTACTTCAAGGGCGCGATGGGCGCCGCGGCGATCCAGAAGCGGCTGGAGGACTTCGACCTGGAGGCCGAGGCCGCCGCGCTGCGCGACATCATCAAGAACGGCAAGGGCCAGCGGAAGACGCGGGCGCTCAAGCGCCTGAAGGTCGTCAACGCGTTCCTCACCACCAGCAACACCCCGCTGGGCATGGTGCTCGACGCCGTCCCGGTCATCCCGCCGGACCTGCGCCCGATGGTGCAGCTCGACGGTGGGCGCTTCGCGACCTCGGACCTCAACGACCTGTACCGGCGCGTCATCAACCGGAACAACCGGCTGAAGCGTCTGCTCGACCTCGGTGCGCCCGAGATCATCGTGAACAACGAGAAGCGGATGCTCCAGGAGGCCGTCGACGCGCTGTTCGACAACGGCCGCCGTGGTCGGCCGGTGACCGGCCCGGGCAACCGCCCGCTGAAGTCCATCTCGGACATGCTGAAGGGCAAGCAGGGCCGGTTCCGCCAGAACCTGCTCGGCAAGCGCGTCGACTACTCGGGCCGCTCGGTCATCGTCGTCGGCCCCGAGCTCAAGCTGCACCAGTGCGGCCTGCCCAAGCAGATGGCCCTGGAGCTCTTCAAGCCCTTCGTCATGAAGCGGCTCGTGGACCTCAACCACGCGCAGAACATCAAGAGCGCCAAGCGCATGGTCGAGCGCGCCCGCCCGCAGGTGTGGGACGTGCTCGAGGAGGTCATCACCGAGCACCCGGTGCTGCTGAACCGTGCGCCCACGCTGCACCGACTGGGCATCCAGGCCTTCGAGCCCAAGCTCGTCGAGGGCAAGGCGATCCACCTGCACCCGCTGGTGTGCGCCGCGTTCAACGCCGACTTCGACGGCGACCAGATGGCGGTGCACCTGCCGCTGTCCACGGAGGCGCAGGCCGAGGCCCGCATCCTCATGCTGTCGAGCAACAACATCCTCAAGCCGTCGGACGGCCGTCCGGTGACCATGCCCTCGCAGGACATGATCATCGGCCTGTACCACCTGACGGCCGACAAGGACGAGGCGCTCGGCCACGGCCGCGCGTTCGTCTCCGTCGCCGAGGCGATCATGGCGTTCGACCAGGGCTCCCTGGACCTGAACGCCGTCGTCGGCCTGCGCTTCACGGACCTCGTCCCGCCGGTGGACTTCGACGCCCCGGAGGGCTGGGAGCCCGGTCAGCCGATCGTCCTGCAGACGACCCTGGGTCGCGCGCTGTTCAACGAGCTGCTGCCGGTGGACTACCCCTACGTCAACGGCGTGGTGGACAAGAAGAAGCTGTCCGCGATCGTCAACGACCTCGCGGAGCGGTACCCGAAGGTGGAGGTCGCCGCGAGCCTGGACGCGCTCAAGGAGGCCGGCTTCCACTGGGCCACCCGGTCCGGCGTCACGATCGCCATCTCCGACGTGGCGACGCCGCAGGACAAGCAGGCGATCCTCGACACCTACGAGGCCCGCGCGGCGAAGATCCAGAGCCAGTACGACAAGGGTCTGATCACCGACGACGAGCGCCGTCAGGAGCTCATCGAGATCTGGACCCAGGCGACGGACGAGGTCGCGAGCGTGATGCGGGACAACTTCCCGGCGCACAACACGCTCAACCGGATGGTCTCCTCCGGCGCTCGAGGCAACTGGATGCAGGTCCGTCAGATCGCGGGCATGCGTGGCCTCGTGGCCAACCCCAAGGGCGAGATCATCCCGCGGCCGATCAAGTCGAACTACCGCGAGGGCCTGTCGGTCCTGGAGTACTTCATCGCGTCGCACGGCGCGCGGAAGGGCCTGGCGGACACCGCCCTGCGGACCGCCGACTCCGGCTACCTCACGCGTCGTCTCGTCGACGTCTCGCAGGACGTCATCATCCGCGAGCACGACTGCGGCACCGAGCGCGGGCTCACGATGCCCATCGCGGAGACCCTGGCGGACGGCACGCTGGTGCGCCACGAGAAGGTCGAGACGAGCGTCTACGCGCGCACCCTGGCCACGGACGTCGTCGCGAGCGACGGCACCGTGGTGGGTAACGCGGGCGACGACGTCGGCGACGTCCTCATCGCGCGCTTCCTCGAGGCCGGCGTCACGGAGGTCAAGGTCCGCTCGGTCCTGACCTGCGAGTCGCGCGTGGGTACGTGTGCGCTGTGCTACGGCCGCTCGCTGGCCACCGGCAAGCTCGTCGACATCGGCGAGGCCGTCGGCATCATCTCGGCCCAGTCGATCGGTGAGCCCGGCACCCAGCTGACGATGCGGACGTTCCACACCGGTGGTGTGGCCTCGGCCGACGACATCACGCAGGGTCTGCCGCGTGTCCAGGAGCTCTTCGAGGCCCGCACCCCCAAGGGTGAGGCGCCCATCGCGGAGCACACCGGGCGGATCGCGGTCGACGACACGGAGCGTCTGCGCAAGCTCGTCCTCACCCCCGACGACGGCTCGGAGGAGGTGGCGTACCCCGTCTCCAAGCGGTCGCGGCTCCTCGTCTCCGACGGCGACCACGTCGAGGTCGGCACGCAGCTCGTCCAGGGTGCGGTGGACCCGAAGAAGGTGCTCCGCATCCTCGGCCCCCGCGCCACCCAGAAGCACCTCGTGGACGAGGTCCAGGAGACGTACCGCTCGCAGGGCGTCGACATCCACGACAAGCACATCGAGGTCATCGTGCGGCAGATGCTGCGGCGCGTGACCGTGCTGGACTCGGGCGAGACCGACCTCCTGCCCGGCGAGCTCGCCGAGCGTGGTCGCTTCGAGGCGGCCAACCGCAAGGCGGTCGCCGAGGGGCGTCAGCCGGCGGCGGGGCGCCCGGAGCTCATGGGCATCACGAAGGCGTCGCTCGCGACCGACTCGTGGCTGTCCGCAGCCTCGTTCCAGGAGACGACGCGCGTCCTCACCGAGGCGGCGATGAGCGGTCGCAGCGACCCGCTCCTCGGCCTCAAGGAGAACGTCATCATCGGAAAGCTCATCCCGGCGGGCACCGGCATGCCGCGCTACGTCGACGTCACGGTGGAGCCGACCGAGGAGGCGAAGGCCGAGCTGTACCCGTCCTTCGGCTACGACGAGATCGACTTCCCGCCGCTCGGCATGGGCTCCGGCGAGGCGATCCCGCTCGAGGACATCGACTTCGGCGACCTGCGCTGAGTCGACCACGACGACGGCCGCCGGCCCGCG
>JACIXM010000060.1 GCA_014360395.1 Actinotalea sp. | reverse complement strand
GCCGTGGGCGGAACGGCACAGCGGTCCGCCCGCGGCACCGGCGTCATGGACGGGGCCTCACGCCACTGGCGTGGGGCCCCGTCCCCGTCTCTGCGCCCGGCCCCCGCGAGCTCGGCAGGTGCACGACTGCTGAGCTCGCGGACGCGCGGTCCGCCCGCACCGCCGTCCGCCCGGTGCGAGGATGGCGGCATGACGACGACGGTTGCGGTCACCGGGGCGTACGGCAAGGCGGGCAGGGCGGTCGTCGCGGACCTCCTCGCCCACGGCTACGAGGTGCTGGCGAGCGACCTCGCCGGCCCGGCGGGCGACCAGAACGACCTGGGCACGCCGCTGGTCCTGGCCGACCTCACCGACTACGGGCAGGCGTTCGAGGCGATCGCGGGCGCGGACGTCGTCGTGCACCTGGGCAACATCCCCGCGCCGGGCCGGGCGACCGCGCCGGAGACGCTCAACCGCAACACCGCGATGAACCACAACGTCTTCCTCGCGGCGACGCGACTGAAGGTCCGGCGGGTGGTGTGGGCCTCGAGCGAGACGACGCTCGGCCTGCCGTTCGACACGGCGCCGCGCTACGCGCCGGTCGACGAGGCGCACTTCCCGCTGCCGACGACGACGTACGGGCTGTCCAAGGTCCTCGCGGAGCAGACCGCGCACCACCTCAGCGACTGGTCGGGCATCCCGTTCGTCGGGCTGCGGCTGTCGAACATCCACACGGTCGAGGACTACGCGGCCGTCCCCGGCTACCACCACGACCCGGCGCTGCGCCGGTGGAACCTCTGGGGCTACGTCGACGTGCGGGACGTCGCGACGGCGTTCCGGCTGGGGGTCGAGTCCGACTCGACGGGGTCGCAGAACGTCATCGTCGCAGCCGGGGACACGATCATGGACACGCCGTCGGGCGAGCTGCTGGCACGCGAGTTCCCGGGCGTGCGGCTGACGCGGGAGATCGACACGTTCGAGACCCTGCTGGCGATCGACGGCGCCCGCGAGCTGCTCGGGTACCACCCCGCGCACTCGTGGCGGCAGCACGTCGGCTGAGGCGCAGCCTCAGCCCTCGAGCGCGGCGCGCAGGAACGCGATGTCCTCCCCCTGGCGCTCGGCCGGCGTCTCGACGACGACGTCGCAGCCCGCCTCCCGCACGACGTGCGCGAGGAGCTCCGGCGGGATGGTGCCCGTCGCGAAGCTCGCGTGGCGGTCGCGGCTGGAGTCGAACGGGTCGCGCGAGCTGTTCGCGTGGACGAGGTCGATCCGGCCGGTGATCGCCACGAGCCGCTCGACGACCGTCTCCAGGTCCTCCCCCGCCGCCCAGGCGTGGCACGTGTCGAGGCAGAAGCCGACGTCGTAGCCGCCGATCGCGTCCCACAGGCGTGCGATGCGGTCCAGGTGCCGGGCGCACGCGTTCTCGCCCCCGGCGGTGTTCTCCACGAGGACCCGGACGGGGAAGGTGGCGCGCTCGAAGGTCTTGCGCCAGTTGTCGACGCCGGTCGCGACGTCGTCGCCGTCGCCGACGTGCCCGCCGTGGACGATCAGCCCGCGAGCGCCGAGGTCGGCGGCCGCCGCGGCGTGCTGGGCGATCATGTTCCGGCTCGGGATGCGGATGCGGTTGTTCGTCGAGGCGACGTTCACCAGGTAGGGGGCGTGGACGTAGACGCCGAGACCGGAGTCGCGGGTGGCGTCGGCGTCCTCCCGGGGCTTCGGCTTCTTCCAGCCCTGCGGGTCCCCGGCGAAGACCTGGATCGCCTCGGCACCGACCGCGCGGGCAGCGGCCACCGGGTCGCCGTCGCGGACGTGCGCTCCGATGAGCACCATGGACGGATCTCCTGCCTCGAGCGGACGGCGACAGGGCCAGGCTAACCGGGCCGGTGCTGGACGACGGAGGGAGCGCCGGACGTCCGGCTGCCGGTCCCGGGTGGGAGGATCGCCCGGTGACCGGGGTCCTCGCAGCGCTCGGCGTCATCGCGGCGATCGCGACGGCGGGATGGGCGCTCGGTCGGCTCGGGCTGCTGGGACGCGACGCCGACGGCGTGCTGGCGCGCGTCGTGTTCGTCGTCGCCGCGCCCGCCCTCCTCCTGGTCACCATCGCGCACGCCGACCTGCACGTGCTGCTGTCCCGCGTCGCACTCGTCACCGCGGCCTCGACCGCCGTCGTCGCCCTCACCGCCGCGGCGGTGCTGCGAGGGGTGTGGCGCCGACCGGTGGACGAGGCGGTGCTGGGCACCCTCGCCGCCTCGTACCTCAACGCCGCGCACCTGGGCATCCCGATCGCGGTGTACCTGCTCGGGGATGCCGTCGCCGTCGTGCCGACGCTGCTGGTCCAGCAGCTCGTCCTCGCGCCGATCGGGTTCACCGTGCTCGAGGCGAGCCGCGCGCGGGTGCCCGGTGCGCCGTCGGTCGGGCGCGCCGTCGTCGGCCGGACCGTCCGCAACCCGATCATCGTCGCGTCGCTGACGGGGCTGCTGCTCGCGGCGCTGCCGTGGGGGCTGCCCGAGATCGTCTACGAGCCCTTCCGGCTCGTCGGCGCGGCCGCGGCGCCGCTCGCACTCCTGGCGTTCGGACTGTCGCTGTCGGCACGGCGCGTGACGGAGCACCGGCTGTGGAGCCGGGACCTCGTGCTCGTCGCCGGGTTGCGGTCGCTGGTGCATCCGGCGCTGGCGTTCGGGCTCGGCACGGCGGTCGGCCTCGAGGGCGCCGCCCTGCTCGCGGTCACCACGATGGCTGCCCTGCCGACCGCACAGAACGTCCTCATGTACGCGCTGCACTACGGGGCCGGGCGGCGGCTCGCGCGGGACGCCGGACTGGTGACGACGCTGCTCGCCGTGCCGGCGGTCCTGGTGGTAGCGGCGGCGCTCGGGTGAGACGCGCCGCACCTCGGTGACGCGTCATGTCGACCGCACGGGGAGGCGTGCCGCGCCCGCGTGCGTCCCCCTGGCGAGGGCGGGGGCGAGCACCGGGCTGTCGGCGCCGCGCCGTAGGGTGAGCCGATGACCGCCGGGAGCCACGACGACCTGCCGCCGCTCGAGCCGCGGCTCGACGACGAGCCGCCGTTCGACCCCTGGTACGACCAGGCGCCGCCGGACCGTCCGGCCGTCCCCGACGACGACGGCGCCGCGCCGGTCCGGCCGCCCCGCCGCGGCGGGGTCGCCGTGGCCGACCGCGCCGCGGACCGTGCCCGTGCCGCCCACCGCGCCGTGCCCGACGACGCCCACCGCGCTGTGCCCGAGGACGCCCACCGCGCCGTGCCCGACGACGGCCCGCGGCCCGACCCGCTCGAGGTCCTGCGGACCGTCTTCGGGTACGACGCCTTCCGCGGCGAGCAGGAGGAGATCGTCCGGACCGTGGTGGCGGGCGGGGACGCCGTCGTCCTCATGCCGACCGGCGGCGGGAAGTCCCTGTGCTACCAGATCCCGTCCCTGGTCCGGGCGGGCACCGGCGTCGTCGTCTCGCCGCTCATCGCGCTCATGCAGGACCAGGTCGACGCGCTGTCCGCGCTGGGCGTCCGGGCCGGGTTCCTCAACTCGACGCAGGACGGGTACCAGCGGCGCGAGGTGGAGCAGGCGCTGCTCGCCGGCGAGCTGGACCTGCTGTACCTCGCGCCGGAGCGCCTGCGCGTCCCCGCGACCCTGGAGCTGCTGGACCAGGCGCGGATCGCGCTCTTCGCGATCGACGAGGCGCACTGCGTGTCCCAGTGGGGGCACGACTTCCGCCCGGACTACCTCGGGCTGTCGATGCTCCACGAGCGCTGGCCCGAGGTGCCGCGCATCGCGCTCACCGCGACGGCGACGCAGGCGACCCGGGAGGAGATCGCACGGCGTCTCCAGCTCGAGGACGCCCGTCAGTTCGTCGCGAGCTTCGACCGGCCCAACATCCGCTACCGGGTGGTGCCCAAGGCGAACGCCCGGACCCAGCTGCTCGAGCTGCTCCGGGCCGAGCACGCGGGCGACTCCGGGATCGTCTACTGCCTGTCCCGGGCGTCGGTCGAGCAGACCGCCGCGTTCCTCACCGGGAACGGGATCCCCGCACTGCCGTACCACGCCGGGCTGGACCGCCGGGTGCGGCAGGAGAACCAGGCGCGGTTCCTGCGCGAGGACGGGCTGGTCATGGTCGCGACCATCGCGTTCGGCATGGGGATCGACAAGCCGGACGTGCGGTTCGTCGCGCACCTGGACCTGCCGAAGTCCGTCGAGGGGTACTACCAGGAGACCGGCCGCGCAGGCCGCGACGGCCTGCCGTCGACCGCGTGGCTCGCGTACGGCCTGCAGGACGTCGTCCAGCAGCGGCGGATGATCGACACCTCCGAGGGCGACGCCGCGCACCGGCGCCGGCTCGGCGCACACCTGGACGCGATGCTCGCGCTGTGCGAGACGGTCTCGTGCCGGCGGGTGCAGATGCTCGCGTACTTCGGCCAGGACGCCGAGCCGTGCGGGAACTGCGACACGTGCCTGGAGCCGCAGGACACCTGGGACGGAACCGTCGCGGCGCAGAAGCTGCTCAGCACGGTGGTCCGGCTGGAGCGGGAGCGCGGTCAGCGGTACGGGGCCGGGCACCTGGTGGACATCCTGCTGGGGCGCGAGACGCAGCGCGTGACCCAGCTCGGCCACGCGGGCCTGAGCACGTTCGGGCTGGGGAACGACCTGTCCGAGAACCAGTGGCGCGGCGTCGTCCGACAGCTGCTCGCGCAGGGCCTGCTCGGGGTGGACACCGACGGCTACGGCACCCTGCACGTCACCGAGGCGAGCGGTGCCGTCCTGCGCGGGGAGCGGGACGTCCTGCTCCGCCGCGAGCCCGAGCGGGCCGAGCGCGTGCGCCGGTCGCGCACCGGCGGGGCCGGCGGGGCGAAGAAGGCCGCCGCCGCCGAGGGCCTCGACGGGGCGACGCTGCAGACGTTCGAGACCCTGCGCGCCTGGCGGGCGGGCGTCGCCAAGGAGCAGGGCGTCCCGGCCTACGTCGTGTTCCACGACGCGACACTGCGGGAGATCGCCTCGCGCCGACCCGGCTCGCGCGAGGAGCTCGGCACGGTCGCGGGGGTCGGCGCGGCCAAGCTGGAGCGCTACGCCGAGGGCGTCCTGGCGGCACTGGCCGGCTGAGCGAGCCGGCGCCGCCGACGGGCCGACGGCCGGGCACGGGTGTTGGCCCAGGGCCGCCGTCGCGACACACTGCTGACATGACGGACCCCCTGGCGGCCTCGGGCCGGCCCCGCACCGCGCACCCCGCCGACGCCGTGCCCTCGGACGCCCCCGCCCCGGACCGCCTCGCCGTGGACCACCGACCGCTGGACGGCCTGCTCCCGCACCACGCCGCCTCGCTGCGCGCCGTGGCGGATCACCTCGCCGCCGACCCCACGGTCCTGGGCGTCGTCCTCGGCGGGTCGATCGCCCACGGCTACGCGACGCCCGCCTCGGACCTGGACCTCACCGTCGTCGTCCCCCCGGACGAGTACCGGCGACGCGTCGCGGAGAACCGCCTGCACTGGAACGACACCGACCTGTGCACCTACCCGGGCGGCTACGTCGACGCCAAGTTCGTCGACACCGCGTTCCTGGAGGACGTCGCCGCGTACGGCTCGGACGTCGCCCGGTGGGCGTTCCTGCACAACCGCGTCCTGCTGGACCGCACCGAGCCCGGCCCGGACGGGGGCACGCTGACGGACCTGGTGGCGAGGATCGCGCAGTTCCCGGTCCACGAGCAGGACGAGCGCGTCCGGACCTTCGCCGCCCACCTCCTGGCCTGGCGCTGGTACCTGGAGGAGTCGGCCGTGAAGGAGAGCCGGTACCTCCGGGGCCTCGCCGTGCAGCGGCTCGTCCTCTTCGCCTGCCGCCTCACGCTCGCCGCCGACGCCATGCTCTGCCCGTCCCACAAGTGGATCCTGCAGGAGACGGCGCGAGCACCGCACCGGCTGCCGGACCTCCTGGAGCGTCTGGACCTCCTCCTGGCCGACCCGTCCCAGGACCGGGCCGAGGCGTTGATCAGCGACCTGTTCGCCCACCACGGCCAGGACCGCGACGACCTGGACGCGCACTGGCCCAGCCTGTTCCTGCGCGACACGGAGCTCGCGTGGTGGCACCGGAGGCCCACAGCCGCCGACCTCTGAGACCGCCGGCACGTCGAGGGTCCTGGCAGCCCGGCCGACCCGACGGCTCCGAAGGCGGACGCGTGCCCGTGTCCCGCTGCCGAGAAGGACTCTGGTCCCTGGCGGGGAGGGCGCCGCGGGCGTTGCGTGGCCCCATGCGCACCCACAGCCTCGACCGACCCGCCGTCCGCACGCTCGCCGCCACGGCAGCTGCCGTCGGCGTGGCGGTCTCCGCGTACCCGCGCGCCCGGCACTGGGGCCGGACGTTCGGGGCGACGTCCGTCGAGGTCGCGGCCACCCTCGCCGGAGACGGCCTGCTGCCCCACGCCGACGTCGTGGCCACGCGCGCGGTCGACGTCGCCGCGCCGCCGGCGGACGTCTGGCCGTGGGTCGCGCAGCTGGGCCAGGGCCGCGGCGGCTTCTACAGCTACGACGTCCTGGAGAACCTGGCCGGGTGCGACATCCACAGCGCGGACCACGTCGAGCCGGCGTGGCAGGACCCGCGGGTGGGCGACCCGTTCCGCCTGCACCCGGACGTCGCGCTGGAGGTCGGCCTGGTCGACCCGCCACGCGCGCTCGTCGCGCTCGGTCGGGCGCCGTCAGCGGCGGAGGCGACCGTGCCGTTCGACTTCACCTGGGCGTTCGTGCTGCGCCCCGGTCCGGTCGGCACCCGCCTCGTCGTCCGTGAGCGCTACCGGTACCTGACCCCGTGGGCAGCAGCCGTCGTCGAGCCCGCGTCGTGGGTGAGCCTGCTCATGACCGAGCGGATGCTCCGAGGGATCCGCGACCGCGCCGAGGGTGCCCTCCTCCGCTGACGCCCGGCCTCAGCGCCCGGTGCCGTCGACGGCGTGCGGCTCGATGGCGGCGAGCTCGTCGTCGGTGAGCTCGGGCCCGCTCAGCGACCCGACGTTGTCCTCGAGCTGCGCGACGCTGCTCGCGCCGATGAGTGCGCTGGTCACGCGACGGTCGCGCAGGACCCACCGCAGCGCGAGCTGCGCGAGGCTCTGGCCCCGCTGCTCGGCGATCACCGCGAGCGCCCGCGCCCGCTCCAGGTAGGTCCCGGAGATCCGCTCCGGGGTGAGGAACTGCCCGACGGCGGCGCGCGAGTCCTCGGGGATCTCGCCGCTGAGGTAGCGCCCGGTGAGCAGGCCCTGCTGCAGGGGGCTGAAGACGATCGTGCCGACGCCGAGGTCCTCCACGGCGTCGAGCAGCGGCTCCGTCTCCCCCTCGCCGACCTGCTCGATGTGCCGGTTGAACATCGAGTAGCTGGGCTGGTGGATGAGCAGCGGCGTGCCGAGGTCGGCGAGGATCCGCGCCGCCTCGCGGGTCTGGGACGGGGAGTAGTTCGACACCCCGACGTAGAGCGCCCGCCCGCTCGTCACCGCGGTGTGCAGCGCGCCCATGGTCTCCTCCAGGGGCGTCGTCGGGTCGAAGCGGTGGCTGTAGAAGATGTCCACGTGGTCCAGCCCGAGGCGCGCCAACGACTGGTCCAGCGAGGACAGCAGGTACTTGCGCGAGCCGCCGTCGCCGTAGGGGCCCGGCCACATGCCGTAGCCGGCCTTGGAGGAGATCACCAGCTCGTCCCGGTACGGCGCGAGATCGGTCGCGAGCACGCGGCCGGCGGCCTCCTCCGCGGAGCCGGGCGGCGGGCCGTAGTTGTTGGCCAGGTCCAGGTGCGTGATGCCGAGGTCGACAGCGCGCAGCAGGATCGCGCGCTGCGTCTCGAACGACTTCGTGTGGCCGAAGTTGTGCCAGAGGCCCAGCGACAGGGCGGGCAGGTCCAGCCCGCTGCGCCCGCAGCGGCGGTACTCCATGGAGTCGTAGCGGTCCTCGGCGGCGGTGTGCGTGGTCACGTGCCCACCGTAGGCCTCGCGGGCCGGCCCGGCAGGACGCTTCCGCGCCGGTCCCGCGACCGGGATAGCGTGGCCGCACCACCCCTCCAGGAGAGCCGAGGTCGTCGCTCCATGTCCCGCCGTCAGCTGCCCCGCTGGTCCGAGCTCGCCCCGCTCGTGCGGTTCCGCCCGCTCGAGCTCGACCCGACCGCGCGACGCCTGAGCAGCGCCCACACGATCCTCGACCTGCGCCGGGCGGCCCGACGCCGCGCGCCCCGGTCCGTCTTCGACTACACCGACGGCGCCGCGGAGGCGGAGATCAGCCTGCGCCGTGCGCGCCGCCTCTTCCGCGACCTCGAGCTGCAGCCGTCGGTCCTGCGCGACGTCTCGGCGGTCGACACCACCACGACGGTGCTCGGCTCGCCCGCGGCCGTCCCGTTCACGTTCGCCCCCACCGGGTTCACCCGGCTCATGCACCACCACGGCGAGGAGGCCGTCGTCCGCGTCGCCGAGCGGCGGGGCATCCCCTACACGCTGTCGACCATGGGCACCACCTCGATCGAGGACGTCGCCGCCGCGGGCCCGGGCGCCCGACGCTGGTTCCAGCTCTACGTGTGGAAGGACCGCGGCGCGGGTGAGGACCTCATGGCGCGCGCCCGTACCGCCGGCTACGAGGCGCTGGTGCTCACGGTGGACGTGCCGGTGGCCGGCGCCCGCCTGCGCGACGTCCGCAACGGCTTCTCGATCCCCCCGGCCCTGACCGCCCGGACCGTCCTCGACGCGGCGCTGCACCCGCACTGGTGGGTGGACCTGCTGACGACGGCGCCGCTGCAGTTCGCGTCGCTGTCCAGCTGGGACGGCACGGTCGCCGAGCTGCTCGACGAGCTCTTCGACCCGACCATGACGATCGCCGACCTGGAGTGGGTCCGTTCCGTCTGGGACGGGCCGCTCGTCATCAAGGGCGTGCAGACCGTCGACGACGCCCGCCGGGTCACCGAGGCGGGCGCGGACGCCGTCGTCCTGTCCAACCACGGCGGGCGCCAGCTGGACCGGGCGCCGGTACCGCTGCGGCTGCTGCCGGAGGTCGTGGACGCCGTCGGCGACCGCACCCAGGTGTGGCTGGACACCGGGATCCTCAGCGGCGCCGACGTCGTCGCGGCGCTCGCCCTCGGTGCGCGGACGACCATGGTGGGCCGCGCCTACCTCTACGGCCTCATGGCCGGCGGCGAACGCGGGGTGGACCGGGCGGCGCAGATCCTCACCCGCGAGGTGCGGCGGACCATGGCCCTGCTCGGGGTCGACCGGGTGGAGGACCTGGGCCCGCAGCACGTGCGCCTGCCCTGACGGCGCTCAGGTCAGGTCGTCGAACTCCGTGACCACGGTCCGCCAGTACTCGCTGCCGTCGCGCGTGCGCGTGACGATGCCGGCGTCGACGAGCTCGCGGCGCAGGCCCACCGGGTCGAGGGCGACCTCCGCGAGGCGCTCCGTCAGCTCACGCTCCCCGATGGGGTCGTGCACCGCCAGCGCCTGCGTCGCGAGGTAGCGGAAGACGAGGTCGCGGTCGGCCCGGCGCCGCGGCAGCCGCTCGAGCCGCCCGCGGACGAGGAACCGGTCCGGCGGCGGCGCGGGCTGCAGCTCGGGAAGGTCCACCGCACGAGCGTAGGTCGCACCACCGTCCTCCGGCCCGGCCGTTCTCGGTCCGCGAGGTCGGTCAGGTGAGGGCACCCGGGGCCAGGCGGGCCGGCAGGGGCGGGTGGCCCAGGTCGGCCGTCCGCAGCCACGCCCACGTGTCGCGGACCGTCTCGGTGAACGGACGGCTCGCCAGGCCCAGCTCGCGCGCCCGCGCGGTGCCGACCTGCCACGCCGTCGTCGCGACGTCGTCGGGCAGCCAGAAGGGCAGGTCGGTCCAGGGCTGCACGGCCGCCTCGAGCAGCCTGGCCTGCGGCACGGGGACGAGCTCGGCCGCCGAGTCGCCGCCGGCGAGGACCGCGTCCCGGCAGGCCCGGACCATCCCGTCGTACGTCGTCATCCCGACCGGTCCGGTCGCGTTGACCGCGCCCGGCCAGTCCGCCCCGGCGGCGGCGACCAGCCACGCGGCGAGATCCCGCACGTCGACGAACGCCATCGGCACCTCGGCGCCGTCGGGGACCACGACGCGCTCCGACGTCGCGATCCGGTGCAGCCAGCCGGTCAGCCGCCGGGTCCGGTCCCCCGGCCCGACGATGAGCCCCGCCCGCGCCGAGAGCAGCCGGTCGCCGAGCGCCGCCTCGAGGACGCGCTCGCTCTCGGCCTTCATCGGCCCGTACTCGGCGGCGGGCGCCTCGGGGCCGAACGTCGGGGCGGACTCGTCGGGCACGGGTCCTGGCGGCCAGTCCCGGTACGCGCTGATGCTGCTGACGAACACGTACCGTGGCACGCCGGCGAGCACCCGCCCCGTCGCCTGCGCCCCCGCGACGGTGTACCCGCAGCAGTCGACGACGGCGTCCGGCGGGTCGGCCTCCAGCACCGGTCCGAGCGCGGCGCCCAGCGCGACGACGTCGTCCCGGTCGGCCTGCACGGCCCGGACCGCCGCCGGCGCGCCCGGGTGACGGGCCGACGACGGCACCGCGGGGCGGGTCCCGCGGGTGACCGTCGTGACGACGTGGCCGGCGGCGAGCGCGGCGACGACGACCTCGCTGCTGAGGAATCCGGTGCCGCCCAGGACCAGGAGGTGCATGAGCACACCCTGGCCCCGGGCGGTCCGGACGTCGAGGGGTTCCGCCGGAGGCGGACGGGCGGACCGGCGGGCGCGGTCCCGA
>JACIXM010000006.1 GCA_014360395.1 Actinotalea sp. | reverse complement strand
GTCGGCGTCGTCGTGGACCTCGGGGTCCCAACGGTGGACGCGGTCCCGGACGGTGACCCAGACCGCGCGCCGCAGCGCCATGTTCGAGCCCCACAGCGGCGGGTGGGCGAGGGCGCCGTGCATCGAGGCGTAGTACGCGCCGAGGTAGAGGCGCGCGAGCAGCGGCCCGCGCGGCCCGAGGTCGTAGAAGTCGCCGTCGCCGGTCAGCGCGTCCAGGTGCGGGTCGGCGGCGAAGGCCGCGGCGATGCGGGCGAGCCAGTCCGCCGGGGCCCGGGTGTCGGCGTAGCAGCGGACGATCACGTCGCCCAGGGCGGCGTCGTAGCCGGCGGAGGCGGCCGCGGGGATGCCCGGCCGCGGCTCCACGACGACGCGCGCGCCGTGCTCGAGCGCGACGGCGACCGAGTCGTCCGTGCAGCCGTTGTCGACGACGACGACCTCGAGGGGAGCGAGGGTCTGCGCGCCGAGGGTCGCGAGGCAGCGGCGCAGGGCGACGGCGTCGTCCTTGACGGGGATGACGACGGACAGCGAGGGGATCACGACTCTCCCGGGCCGGTCTGGATGCACGTTTCTCTTCCTGCGAACACGCGCCGGTGAAACCCGCCGACTCTCGACTCACCGTGCCGTTTCGATCACCATGGTGCACCAGGCGCTGCGGCACAGGGGGCCGATGACCGGGTCCGGCACCACGGACCAAGGTCCTACCCCCTCGCTTATGCTCAGCGTGCTGAGTATTTGCCCCGCCGCCGGAAGGTCCGCCGATGACTGCACGTGAGACCGTCGTCCTCCTGGACGACGACGGCACGCGGACCGGCACCGCCGACAAGGCCACGGTCCACTCCACCGACACCCCGCTGCACCTCGCGTTCTCGGTCCACCTGCTCGACGACGACGGGCGCGTGCTCGTCACCCGCCGGGCTCTGAGCAAGAAGACCTGGCCCGGGGTGTGGACGAACTCGTTCTGCGGCCACCCCGCCCCGGACGAGTCCTTCGAGGACGCGATCCGCCGACGTGCCGCCTTCGAGCTCGGCGCGCAGGTCATGGACATCCGCGTGGTCGCCCCCGACTTCCGCTACCGCGCGGTCGACGCCTCGGGCATCGTCGAGAACGAGATCTGCCCGGTCTTCACGGCGCGCGTCGTCGGCGGCCTCGCGCCCCACCCGGACGAGGTCATGGAGGTCGCCTGGGTCGACCCGGAGGACCTGCGCCGCACGATCGCGGCGGCCCCGTGGGCGCTCAGCCCCTGGCTCGTCGAGCACGCCGACGACGTCCCGCTGCTGCGCGAGGGGGTGGGCGTGTGACGCTCAGCCCGCCCCGGCAGGCCCGCGCCGTCGCCGAGCCCCAGGTCGCCGTCGACCACCTCCTGCGCGAGGTGCTCGAGTCGGCGCGGGCGCGGGCGCACGCGTTCGGCACGGAGTACGAGCTCATCTGGTCCGAGATCGCCCGCAGCGTCCGGGGCGGCAAGCGGTTCCGCTCGGCGCTCGTCCTGGGCGCGCACGACGCCCTCGGCGGGGACGCGCACGGCGCGGCGGTCGAGGTCGCCGCCGGCTTCGAGCTGCTGCACACCGCGTTCCTCATCCACGACGACCTCATCGATCACGACTCGGTGCGTCGCGGCAAGCCCAACCTCGCCGCGACGATGCGGGCGATGTCGGTGGCCACGGGCTCGGCCGAGGGGCCCGCCCAGCAGTGGTCCGAGGCGGCCGCGGTCCTCGCCGGTGACCTCGCCCTGACCCGGGCGCACCGCCTCATCGGCGGTGTGGACGTGCCGCGCCCCCAGGTCGAGCAGCTCCTGGACCTGCTGGACGAGACGCTGCTGGTCTCCGCCGGTGGCGAGCTCGCGGACACCGCCTACGGCCTGGGCCTGCACGTGCCGGACCTCGAGGAGGCGATCCTCGTCTGCGAGTCGAAGACGGCGATGTACTCCTTCCGCGCCCCGCTGCGGGCGGGCGCGATCCTCGCCGGGGCGTCCGTCGCGGAGCAGATGGAGCTCGACCACGTCGGGCGGCTGCTCGGCCGCGCCTTCCAGCTGGTCGACGACCTGCTTGGCGTCTTCGCGCCCGAGGACCGCATCGGCAAGAGCAACATGAGCGACCTGCGCGAGGGCAAGCACACCGCCCTGATCCTGCACGCCCAGCAGCTGCCCGTCTGGGCCGAGGTGGCCGCCGACTTCGGCCGGGCGGACCTCGACCGTCCGACGGCGGACGCGATGCGGGCGGCGCTCGCGGGGTCCGCCGCGCCCCGGCTCGTGGAGGACCAGGTGCGCCAGGACCTCGCCGAGGTCGACGCCCGGTGCGCCGCGGGGACCCTGCCGGAGGCGATGGCCGAGTTCGTCGGCGGCATCGCGACCCAGGTGCGCGGTGCGCTCGACGACGTCGTCGGACACGTCGAGGAGGCCCGATGCCCAGCCGGCTGAGCCTGTACGACTCGGTCGCCCACCGCGCCGCCGACCTGGTGGTCCGCGAGTACTCCACGAGCTTCGGCCTGGCGACCCGGATCCTGCCGCCCGGGCAGCGGGCCAGGATCCGCGACGTGTACGCGCTCGTGCGCCTGGCGGACGAGGTCGTCGACGGCGCGACGGACGAGGCCGGCGGGGCGGTCGAGGACGCCCGGGTCCGGCTCGACGCGCTCGAGGCGGAGACCGAGCTCGCCATGCGCACCGGCTACAGCACGAACGTCCTCGTGCACGCGTTCGCGCGGACGGCCCGGGAGTCCGGCATCGGGACCGAGCTGACCGCGCCCTTCTTCGCGTCCATGCGCATGGACCTGGACACCACCGACCACGACGAGGACAGCTTCGCGCGCTACGTCTACGGCTCCGCCGAGGTGGTCGGGCTCATGTGCCTGAGGATCTTCCTGCTCGAGGAGCCCTCGGCGGTCCGGGGGGCTCGGTACCGTGAGCTGACGCCCGGGGCACGGGCGTTGGGGGCCGCCTTCCAGAAGATCAACTTCCTGCGTAACCTGGCTGACGACGCCGACCGGCTCGGGCGCAGCTACTTCGTGGGGGTGGACCCGCACCGCTTCACCGAGGAGCAGAAGGCCGCCGTGCTGACCGACATCGCCGAGGACGTCCGGGTCGCCCGCGACGCCATCGGCCGCCTGCCCGCTGCCGTGCGGCCCGCCGTGGCCGCCGCCTGCGAGCTCTTCGCCGAGCTCACGCGGCGCCTGGAGGCGACACCGGCGCCCGAGCTGCTGACCACCCGCGTCAGCGTGCCGACGGCGGTCAAGGTCCGCATCGCCGGCCGCGCGCTGCGCGAGCACGGCCGGCTCCCCGCCGCGCTGCGCCTGGGGGCCGGCGCGCGGGCCGCCGGAGCGGTCCGATGAGCCCGCCGCGGCGCGCCGTCGTCGTCGGGGGTGGGATCGCCGGGCTGAGCACGGCCGCGCTGCTCGGGGCCGAGGGGTACGCGGTGACGCTGCTGGAGGCGCGCGAGGACGTCGGCGGCCGGGCGGGCGTGTGGCGCGCAGACGGCTTCACGTTCGACACCGGGCCGTCCTGGTACCTCATGCCCGAGGTGTTCGACCACTTCTTCCGGCTGCTCGGCTCCAGCGCGGAAGACGAGCTCGACCTCGTCGGGCTCGACCCGGGCTACCGCGTGTTCTTCGACCGGTACCCGCCGCTGGACGTCCGCTCGGACCTCGAGCACACCGTGGCCTCGTTCGAGGCGATCGAGCCGGGTGCCGGGTCGAGGGTGCGGGC
Source organism: Actinotalea sp. (assembly GCA_014360395.1). Lineage (GTDB taxonomy): Bacteria > Actinomycetota > Actinomycetes > Actinomycetales > Cellulomonadaceae > Actinotalea. The sequence continues at coordinate 584 of JACIXM010000006.1, read as the reverse complement.
GTACCTGGAGTCCGCGTCCGACACGTACCACGTGGCGCTGCGGCACTTCCTCTACACCTCGTTCGCGTCGTTCCTGCCGCTGCTGCACAAGGACGTCGTGCGGCGGCTGCCGAAGCTGGCGACGCTCCTGACGAAGAACCTCGAGAAGTACGTCGCGGAGCAGTTCCGCGACACGCGCCTGCGTCAGGTGCTCGGGTACCCGGCGGTGTTCCTCGGCTCGGCGCCGCGGATCACGCCGAGCATGTACCACCTCATGAGCCACCTGGACCTCACCGACGCCGTGTACTACCCCCAGGGCGGGTTCACCGAGCTCATCACCCGGATCCGCGCGCTCGCGGAGAAGCAGGGCGTCGACGTGCGCACGCGCGCCGACGTCGTCGGGATCGCGACCCAGGACCTGCCGCCGCACGACGGCGTCCGGGGACGCGCCGAGCGGCGGCTGGGCCGGCGGCTCGGGCCGAGGGCGCGCGTGACGGGCGTGGACTACCGCGACGCCGAGGGGCGCCTGCAGCACGTGCCGGCAGACGTCGTCGTCAGCGCCGTGGACATGTTCCAGACCGACAGCAGGCTGCTGCCGGAGCACC
>JACIXM010000059.1 GCA_014360395.1 Actinotalea sp. | reverse complement strand
CCTCCTCGCCCAGGCGGCCGGCCAGCACCTCGGCCGCCCGGTCCAAGCGCCGCCGCTCCGCCCCGTAGCTGGGGCTCAGCGTCGCGGGCACGACGGCGCCCCAGAGCTCCGCGGCCGCGCCGTCCCGCCCGAGGCGGACCTGGAGCTCGACGAGGTTGCGCAGCGCCGTGAGCAGGTGGGTCCGGTTGCCTTGGTCCAGCCACCACCGGACGACGTCGGCGAAGGGTGCGGCGGCGTCGGCCGGGTCGCCGTGCCGGGCCTGCAGGCTCGTCCGCGCGACCCGGGCCACGCCGCCCAGGTACCGGTTGCCCGTGGCGTCCGCCAGCGTGACGGCGCGGTGCAGGTGCTCGGCCGCCGCGGCGGGGTCCGGCTCGGCCTCGACCTCGGCGGCGGCGTAGGCCAGCCATCCCGAGGAGGACGGCGACAGCGGGCCGAGGCGGTCCAGGAGCGCCGTCGTCGCCGCGAGCTCGGCGCGGGCGGCCGTGCGGTCCTCCGCGTACGCCAGGGCGAGCGCGCACGAGGTGCCGCCGAGCGCGACGTAGAGGCGGTCGCCGGCCTCACCCGCCTCCGCCCGCAGCCGGGTCCCGAGCCGCCCGCACTCCTCGAGCCGCCCGTCGTACAGGGCGGCGTCGGCGAGCACCTCCAGGGCGGCCCACCGGGTCGCGGGCCGCCGGGCCGCCTCCAGCGCGGTGAGGGCGCGCCCGGTCGCCACGGCCAGCTCCCCGGCGACCGAGAGCCGGGCGGCGGCCGCGACCTCGGCGACCGCCCGGTCCTCGTCGTCGGCGAGGACGGGCGCCAGCCGGGCGCCCCACTGGAGGACCTCGTCGGCCTGGGTCGCCACGGCGAACGCCTGGAGGTGGGCGGTGAGCTCCGCCGCGAGGGAGGGGTCGTGCGTGCGGGCCCACGAGTGGGCGGTGCGCAGCTCGGCCAGGACCTGCTGGAGACGGCGGGTGGCGTCGGGCTCCGCCGGGCCGCGCAGGGCGTCGTCGGCGCCGGCGGCGACCTCGAGGAAGTGCCGCGCGTGCCGGGCCCGGCGGGCCTCGACCTCCGGGCCGGCACCCGCGACGGTCGCGCCGGCCCCGGTCGCTCCCGCGGCCGGCTGGTCCAGCACGGCCGCCCGGACGGTGTGCAGCATGCGGTAGCGCGCCGGGCCGCCCGGGGTGGGGTGCAGGAGCAGGAGGGACCGCGCGACGAGGTCCTCGACGT
>JACIXM010000058.1 GCA_014360395.1 Actinotalea sp. | reverse complement strand
CTGCGTGCTCGTGCCCGCAGCCTCCACCGGTCCGGCAACCTCCGCCGGGCCCCACCCCGCCCGGCCCGCGCCGGGCGCCGTCGTCGTCTCGGCCCTGACCAAGGCCTACGGCGGGCGTGAGGCGGTGCGTGGTCTGGACCTGGTCGCGCCCGCGGGCCGGCTGACGGCGCTCCTCGGGCCGAACGGCGCGGGGAAGACCACCACCGTGGAGTGCTGCGAGGGCCTGCGGCGACCCGACGGCGGGACGGTCCGCGTCCTCGGGCTCGACCCGGTGCGGGACGCCGCCCGGCTGCGGCCGCGCGTCGGCGTGATGCTCCAGGACGGCGGGCTGCCCAGCACCGTCCCGGCCGGTGAGGTGCTCCGGCACGTCGCCGCGATGTACCGGCACCCGCGTCCCACGGACGAGCTCTCCGCGCGCCTGGGGATGGAGTCCTTCGCCCGCACGCAGGTCCGCCGGCTGTCCGGCGGTCAGCGCCAGCGGCTGGCCCTCGCCTGCGCCGTCGTCGGTCGACCGGAGGTCGTCTTCCTCGACGAGCCGAGCGCCGGCCTGGACCCCCAGGCACGCCTGGCCGTGTGGGACCTCGTCCGCGAGCTGCGCGACGCCGGGACGACCATCGTGCTGACCACCCACCAGATGGCCGAGGCCGAGGCGCTGGCGGACCACGTCGTCGTCGTGGACGGCGGGCGCGCCGTCGCGTCGGGGACGCCGGCCGAGCTCGTCGGCGGGGCGTCGGGGGGCAGCACGCTCCGGCTCGCCCTCGCCCAGGCGGACCAGCCCGAGGACGCCCGTTCGCTGGCCCGCTGGCTCGCCGACGCCGGGGTCCCCCGTCACGTCGCGACCGGTGAGGACGGCCGGCTCGAGGTGCACGGCGACGTCGACGCGGCCCTCCTGCACCACGTGACGGGCTGGGCCGTGTCGCGCGGGCGGCTGATCACGGCCCTGGACGCCGGCCGGCGCACCCTCGAGGACGTCTTCCTCGACCTGACGGGACGGAGCCTGCGGTGACGGACCCGACGACGGCAGCCATCACGACCGCCGGCACCGGTCCCGGCGCCCACCCGCCGCAGGAGCCGGCGCCGACCGCGCGCCGCGTCCTGGCGCAGGCCGGCTTCGAGATGCGCACGGTGCTGCGCAACGGCGAGCAGCTGGTCATCACCCTCGTGCTGCCCGTCCTGCTCCTCGTGGTGCTGACCCGCACCTCGTTCGTGGACCTCGGCACCGACGACCGGATCGGGCTGGTCGCCCCGGGGATCCTCGCCCTCGCCGTGATGTCCACGGCGTTCACCTCCCAGGCCATCGCCACCGGGTTCGACCGCCGCAACGGTGTCCTGCGCCTGCTCGCGACCACGCCCCTGGGGCGCGGCGGGCTGCTCGCCGGCAAGGTCCTGGGCATCGTCGCGGTCGAGGCGCTGCAGATCGTCGTCCTCGTGGGCGTCGCGCTCGGGCTCGGCTGGCGCCCCGACCCGGCCGGCCTGCCGGGCGCCGCCCTCGCGCTGGTGCTCGGCACCGCGGCGTTCACGGGCTTCGCCCTCCTGGTCGCCGGCACGCTGCGCGCCGAGGCCGTGCTGGCGGTGGCGAACCTCCTGT
>JACIXM010000057.1 GCA_014360395.1 Actinotalea sp. | reverse complement strand
CCGGAGATCTCCCGGACGCAGTCGAACAAGGTGTGGTTCATCCCCACGGAGTTCACCGCGGCGCTCAGCTCGATCGCCAAGGGCTTCGGCGGCGGGGGCGACGGTGACGGGCCGGACCTCAGCTCCGGCCGGCCGCCCGGCGTCTCGCCGGTCAAGCGCGAGGACCTCGGCCCGTCGGCCCTGACCGACCCGGCCCAGGCTCTCGCGGAGGCCCGCCGCGAGTCCCAGGCCGCCACGAGCGAGGCGACCACCGCGACGACGCCGACGGCGCGTGCCGCCGCCCGGGCGGCCCAGCCGACGCCGTCGAGCGACGAGTCGATGACCCCGCGGTCCTTCGACCCGCGTCCGCAGGACGGCCCTCCGCCGCCCCCGGAGTCCTGAGCCTGTCGCAGGTCTGGGACGCCTGCACACCAGCACTGCCCGAGGGCCGGTCCGCACTCCGCGGGTCGGCCCTCGGCGTCCGCCCGCAGCGTCCCGGGGCGGTCTGCGGCGGGGGATGATGTCCGGCGTGCTGACGCCCGAGGTGATCCCGCTCGACGACCCGCACGACCCGCGCCTGGCGGACTACGTGTCGCTGACCGACGTCGCGCTCCGGTCCCGCCACGAGCCGGAGAAGGGGCTCTACATCGCGGAGAGCTCCACGGTGCTCGGCCGGGCCCTGGCCGCCGGTCACCGCCCGCGCTCGGTCCTCGTGTCGCCGCGCTGGCTGCCGGACCTGCGCGACCTGCTCGCCCGTGCCGTCGTCGACGGAGCGGCCTCCGTGCCCGTCTACGTGGCCGACCCGGCCGTGCTCGAGGCCATCACCGGCTTCCACGTGCACCGGGGCGCGCTCGCGGCGATGCACCGGCCACCGCTGGCGTCGGTCGCTCAGGTGCTCGCGGGGGCGCGGGGCGGAGCGGGCGCGCGCCGGGTGGCCGTCCTGGAGGACGTCGTCGACCACACGAACGTCGGCGCGGCCTTCCGCAGCGCGGCGGCCCTCGGCGTGGACGCTGTCCTCGTGACACCCCGGTGCGCCGACCCGCTGTACCGGCGGTCCGTGCGGGTCTCGATGGGCACGGTCTTCCAGGTCCCGTGGACCCGCGTCGACCCGTGGCCCGAGGGCATCGGTGCGCTGCGGCGGGCCGGCTTCGTCACCGCGGCTCTCGCGCTCGCCGACGACGCGGTGAGCCTCGACGTGCTCGAGGCCGACCCACCGGACCGGCTCGCGCTGGTGCTCGGGACCGAGGGCGACGGACTGCGGCCGGCGACCGTCGCCGCCGCGGACCTCGTCGTGCGGATCCCCATGGCCGGTGGGGTGGACTCGCTCAACGTCGCCGCCGCCGCGGCCGTCGCGTTCTGGGCGACCCGCGTCCGCTCGGGCGGCTGACGGGGTGGACCGGTCGCCCGAGCGGCTCGGGCCGGACGCCGGGCACGAGCCCGTGGGAGGGCGCCGTCGTCGGCGGGAGCGGGCTGCGACCGCGCTGCGAGCGCGGCCGGGGACGCTGTCCCCGTTCCCGCCGACCGACCTGGAGGACCTCATGTCCGCACCGAGCCTCGACCTCTCCGCCCCCACCCACGACACGCCCGTCGACGACCTGGCGATCGACGCCGCGCCGCACACCGACCTCCTCGCGACCCCGGCCGCCCACGCGGGGGCGGACGTCTTCGCCGAGCGCGTGCTCGCCGCGACGCTCGGGGCCCTGGAGCTCGCCGCGATCCACGCGGGCGACCGCCTCGGCTGGTACCGGACGCTCGCCGAGCAGGGCCCGGTGGGGTCCGCGGAGCTCGCCCGCGCGACCGGGACGTCGGAGCGGTACGCCAGGGAGTGGCTCGAGCACCAGGCCGCCAACGGGTACGTCGAGGTCCTGCCGGAGGACGGCACGGGGGCCCGGCGCTTCCTCCTCCACGCCGGGGTCGCGGAGGTCATGACCGACCGCGACTCCCTGGCGCACCTGGCACCGCTGGCCCGTCTGGTCGCCGGCACCGCACGGCACGTCGACGCGCTCCACGAGGCGTACCGCACCGGGGGCGGCGTGTCCTGGCAGCAGCTCGGCGCGGACGCGCGCGAGGCGCAGGCGGCCCTCAACCGGCCGATGTTCCTGCACGTGCTCACGCAGGAGCTGCTCCCGCAGGTGCCCGCGCTGGACGCCCGGCTGCGTGCCGGGGCGCTGGTCGCCGACGTGGGCTGCGGTGAGGGCTGGTCCTCGGTCGGCCTGGCCCTGGGGCACCCGGGCGTCACGGTCCACGGCTACGACGTCGACGCGGCGTCGGTCGAGGCCGCCCGCCGCCACGCGTCCTCGGCGGGCGTGGCCGAGCGCGTGCGGTTCACCCTGGGTGACGCGGCCCGGACGACCCGTGCGGCGGGGACGCGGTACGACGTCGTCACCGCGTTCGAGTGCCTCCACGACATGCCCGACCCGGTGGGGGTCCTGCGGTCGATGCGCGAGGTGACGGCCGAGGACGGCTGGGTGGTCGTCATGGACGAGCGGACCGAGGACGCGCTGGAGGCGCCGGCCGGCCCCGTCGAACGTCTGCTCTACGGCTTCTCGCTGGTGTGCTGCCTGCCCGACGGCCTCGCGCACGAGGGCGGCGTCGGGACCGGCACCGTCATGCGCCCGCCCACCCTGGAGCGCTACGCGCGGGAGGCGGGCTTCTCCGGCGTGGAGGTCCTGCCGGTGGAGCACGACATGTTCCGGTTCTACCGGTTGCACCTGTGACGCCTCACGGCTCCAGCAGCGACCCCACCGCCGCCTGCGCGGCGTCCTCGAGCGACCGCTCCCCACCGCGGCGGGCCGCCTCGGCGAAGGCCTCCTCGCCCAGGCGGCCGGCCAGCACCTCGGCCGCCCGGTCCAGGCGCCGCCGCTCCGCCCCGTAGCTGGGGCTCAGCGTCGCGGGCACGACGG
>JACIXM010000056.1 GCA_014360395.1 Actinotalea sp. | reverse complement strand
GCCCTCCTGGTCGCCGGCACGCTGCGCGCCGAGGCCGTGCTGGCGGTGGCGAACCTCCTGTGGGTCCTGCTGCTCGCCGGCGGCGCCGTCGTCTTCCCCGCGGACCTGCTCCCCGGTCCGCTGCAGGCACTCGCGCCGCTCCTGCCGTCCGGGGCCCTCGGCGAGGCGCTGCGCACCGCCCTCGGCGACGGCGACCTGCCGGTGCTGCCCCTGGCGGTCCTCGCCGCGTGGGCCGTCGTCCTCGGCGCCGCCACGGCGCGGTTCTTCCGCTGGGCGTGACCTGCGTCACGTGCCGCCCGCGGGGCCTGCGGCGTCGCTGAGGGGGCGGCCGGGGGCCCGGTCCGGGCCGATACCGTGTCCCCCGTGAGCTCGACCGCGCCCACCACCGGGCCCGCCGCCCCGCCCCGGCTCATGCCGTCCTACCGCTGGGCACGCCGCATCCTCTGGGCGAACCTCGTCGCGCAGGTCGGCATCGTCGTGACGGGAGGTGCGGTCCGGCTCACCGGCTCCGGCCTCGGCTGCTCGACGTGGCCGCAGTGCGAGCCGGGCCAGTTCGCGCCGCAGTTCCACGAGGCCACGTCCTGGCACCCGTACATCGAGTTCGGCAACCGGACGCTGACCGGCGTGCTCGCCGTGCTGGCGCTGCTGACCGCGTGGATCGTCGTCCGCCGCCGGGACCGCAGCCGCGGCTTCCGGCTCCTCGGCCTGGTGCCGCTCGTCGGCACGGTCGTCCAGGCGGTCGTGGGCGGCCTCACGGTGCTGCTGGAGCTGCACCCCGGCTGGGTCGGGACCCACTTCGTGCTCTCGATGCTCCTCATCCTCGCCTCCCGGGCCCTGCTCGTCCGGCACGCCGAGGGCGACGGGCCCCCGCAGCCGCTCGTGGACGCACGCACCCGCCTCGTCGCCCGCCTGCTCGTGCCGCTCGGGGCCGTCGTCGTCGTGCTCGGCGTCATCACCACGGGCGCGGGGCCGCACTCGGGCGACGCGGAGATCCCGTACCGCCTCGCCCTGGACCCGGTCGCGGTCTCCCGGGTGCACGCGCTGTCGGTCTGGGTGTACCTCGCCGGCGTCGTCGCGCTCGTCGTGCTGACCCGCCACGTGACGCAGGGGCGGGTCCGGACGACGACCCGGCGCCTGCTGATCGTCACGCTCGCCCAGGGCGTGATCGGCTACGTCCAGTTCTTCACGGGTCTGCCCGAGGTGCTCGTCGGTGCGCACATGCTCGGCGCCGGGCTGCTCGTGGCCGTGCAGACCAACAACCTGCTCAGCCTGCGTCGGCGAGACACTGTCGTCGGCTCCGCCCCGGCCGCGTCGACGACGCCCGTTCCGGCGCCCGCCTGACGCGTCGCGCCCGGGGCCGCCCCGGGCGGGCCCCACCCGGGCAGGACCGGACCCGCCTCAGGGCAGGACGGGGGCGTCCGCGGGGCGCAGGTCCGCCCAGCCGCGTGCTCGTGCCGCCGCGGCCGCGAGGACCCCGATGACGGCGGACGGGTTGTGCAGACGGCCGGCGAGCACGGCGCCCACCGCCTCGTCGAGGGGCACCCACCGGGCCGGCATGCCGTGCTCCTCCGCCTCGCGGGTGTGCCGCGCGTGCTCCGGGACCGGGGTCAGGTCGCGCGCCAGGAACACCCGCAGCGCCTCGTCGCTGCCGCCGGGGCTGCTGCAGTAGTCCGCCAGCGTCCACCATCGACCGGCGACGAGGTCCGCCTCCTCCGCGAGCTCGCGGGCCGCGGCCACCTGCAGGGGCTCCCCCGGCACGTCGAGCAGCCCCGCGGGCGGCTCCCACAGCTCCTGACGGACGGGGTGCCGGTACTGCCGCAGCAGCAGGACCCGGTCCTGGTCGTCGAGGGCGATGACCGAGACGGCGCCCGGGTGCCGGAGGTACTCCCGCCGCACCGTGCCCGGCTCACCGAGGTCCACCGTGTCGCGGACGACGTCCCAGACCATGCCCTCGTGGAGCACCTCGGAGGCCACGACGGGGCGGCCCGCGGCGACGTCGGCGGGCGCCTCGGGGTCGGCCGGCGTCACCGGGTGCGGCGCGCGAGCGCGGCGGAGATGAGCCCGGCGAACAGCGGGTGGGCCCGCGTCGGACGCGAGCGGAACTCGGGGTGCGCCTGCGTCGCCACGTAGTACGGGTGCACGTCGCGGGGCAGCTCCACGAACTCCACGAGCCCGAGCTCCGGGGACACGCCGGAGACGACGAGCCCGGCCTCCTCCAGGTCGCCCCGGTAGGCGTTGTTGACCTCGTAGCGGTGACGGTGCCGCTCGACGACGCGGTCGGTGCCGTAGGCCTCGGCGACGACCGAGCCGGGCGTCAGGACCGCGTCGTACGCGCCGAGGCGCATCGTGCCGCCGAGGTCCCCGTCGCCCTCGACGATCGCCTTCTGCTCCGCCATGGTCGCGATGACCGGGTGCGGCGTGGCCGGGTCGAACTCCGACGACGACGCCCCGGCCAGCCCGAGCACCGTCCGCGCGTACTCCATGACCATGACCTGCAGGCCCAGGCAGATGCCCAGCGTCGGGACCTGGTTCGTCCGCGCCCACGTCAGAGCACCGATCTTGCCCTCGACGCCGCGCACCCCGAACCCGCCCGGGACGAGCACGGCGTCGACCCCGCCCAGCGCGCGCTGCGCGCCCTCGGGGGTGTCGCAGTCGTCGGAGGCGACCCACCGGATCCGGACCCGGGCGTCGTTGGCGAACCCGCCGGCGCGCAACGCCTCGGTGACCGACAGGTAGGCGTCGGGCAGGTCGATGTACTTGCCGACGAGCGCGACCTCGACCTCGTGGGTCGGGTGGTGCACCGCGTGCATGACCTGGTCCCAGCCGTCCCAGTCGACGTCGCGGAACGGGAGGTCGAGCCGCCGCACCACGTAGGCGTCGAGGCCCTCGGAGTGCAGCACCTTGGGGATGTCGTAGATGCTCCGCGCGTCCGCGGCGGTCACCACGGCCTCGTTGTCCACGTCGCACATCAACGCGATCTTGCGCTTGGTGGACTCGGGCAGCTCGCGGTCGGCGCGCAGCACGAGCGCCTCCGGCTGGATGCCGATCGACCGCAGCGCGGCCACCGAGTGCTGCGTCGGCTTGGTCTTCAGCTCCCCGCTCGGGCCGATGTACGGCACGAGGGAGACGTGCAGGAAGAAGACGTTGTCCCGGCCCAGGTCGTGCCGGACCTGGCGGGCGGCCTCGAGGAAGGGGAGCGACTCGATGTCGCCGACCGTTCCGCCGATCTCCGTGATGATGACGTCGACCTCGGGCCCGGCCTGGGCGCGCATCCGCGCCTTGATCTCGTCGGTGATGTGCGGGATGACCTGGACGGTGTCGCCGAGGTACTCCCCGCGGCGCTCCTTCGCGATGACGGTCGAGTAGATCTGACCGGTCGTGACGTTGGCCTGCGCGCTGAGGTCCACGTCCAGGAAGCGCTCGTAGTGGCCGATGTCGAGGTCGGTCTCGGCGCCGTCGTGGGTGACGAACACCTCACCGTGCTGGAAGGGGTTCATCGTCCCCGGGTCCACGTTGAGGTACGGGTCGAGCTTCTGCATGGTGACCCGCAGGCCCCTGGACCTCAGGAGACGTCCGAGGCTCGACGCCGTCAGACCCTTCCCGAGCGAGGAGGCGACGCCTCCGGTGACGAAGATGTGCCGGGTCGTCTGGTCCGACCGGCCGGAGAGTCGATGCGCGGCTGCCACGGGCTTCCACTCTACCCGACGGGTCGGTCGGCCCCGGGCGGCGCATCGGGCGCGTCGC
>JACIXM010000055.1 GCA_014360395.1 Actinotalea sp. | reverse complement strand
GGTGCGCACGGCGACGAGCGTCCCGTTGTCGTTGACCTCCGCGCCGGCCTCCCGGGCCCGGGCCAGTGCGGGCGAGGCGGGGTCGACGACGAAACAGCCCTCGGCCGTGGCCTGCCGCGCCCCGGTCCGGACCGTCGCGGCGTCGGCGCGCCGCCCGAGGAGCAGGGCGAGACCGGTCAGGACCATCGTCTTGCCCGCTCCGGTCTCGCCCGTGATCGCCGTGAGCCCGGGCGCGAGCGGCACGTGGGCCCGCCCGATGACCCCCAGGTCCTCGATCCGGATCTCCTCGATCACGGTGCCTCCTGGTCCGTGGGCCCCGCCCCCGCTCCGGGCACCGAGCCGTCCGGTGCGGGACCGGTGGCGCCGCTGGGCGGGGCCGTGCCGTTCGGCCCGCGGCCGCGCCAGCCGGTCACCGGCAGCGCGAAGCGGGAGACGAGGCGGTCGGTGAACGGAGCGTGGGTCATCCGGGCGAGCCGGACCGGCTCGGCGCCGCGGCGCACCTCCACGCGTGTGCCGACGGGAAGGTCCTCCTTGCGCCGCCCGTCGTAGGTCAGCACGCCCGGGCTGCCGGACCGCGCCAGCACCTCCACCGCGAGCACGGAGGACGGCCCGACGACGATCGGCCGCGCGAACAGGGCGTGCGCCGAGACCGGCACGAGCAGGGTCGCGTCGACGTCGGGCCACACCACCGGCCCTCCGGCGGAGAACGCGTGGGCGGTCGAGCCGGTGGACGTGGCCATGACCACGCCGTCGCAGCCGAACGACGACAGCGGACGGCCGTCCACCTCGACGACGACCTCCACCATGCGCGCCCGGTCGGCCTTCTCGACCGTCGCCTCGTTGAGCGCCCAGCCCTGCGTGACCTGACCGCCCGGCCGCAGGACGCGGACGTCGACGGTGCGGCGCTCCTCGACGTCGTACTCCCCCGCGGCGATCCGGCGGGCCGCCTCGTGGATGTCCTCGCGCTCGCTCTCGGCGAGGAAGCCGACGTGCCCGAGGTTGACGCCGAGCAGCGGCACGCCGGTCCCCCGCGACAGCTCCGCGGCGCGCAGGATCGTGCCGTCCCCGCCGAGGACGACGACCATCTCGATGCCCTCCGGCCCGGCACCGGCCGACTCGTCGAGCGCCTCCACCCCGACGTCGGCCAGCGCGCGCCGCGCCTCCTCGGCAGCGTGGACGGCCTCGGCACGACCGCTGTGGGTCACGAGCAGGACGGAGCGCGTCATGACGGCCCTCCACCCTCACCCGGGGTCGGGTCCGGGCCTGCGGCCAGGAGCACCGGCACGGCCCTCTCGACCGCCCGGCGCACGCCCACCTCGAGGTCGGGGGCCGGGGAGGCGGGCGTCGGCGGGGTCCCAGGATCGGACCGGACCCCCCAGAGGAACAGCTCCCGGTTGCCGGACTCCCCCGGCACGGGGCTCGGGACGACGGCGAGGAGGCGCACGCCCAGGGCCTCCAAGGCCCGGGCGACGCCGACGACGGCCTCGACGCGCAGGTCGGCGGAGACGACGACGCCCCCGCGCCCCAGCCGCTCCCGACCGACCTCGAACTGCGGCTTGACCAGGAGCAGCAACCGGCCCCCGGCCCGCGTCGCGCGCACCAGGGCCTCGACCACGGTGCGCAGGGAGATGAACGACAGGTCGGCGACCACGAGGTCCACCGGCGAACCGACGTCGGGGGCCCGGTCCGGGCCGATGCTGTGCGCCAGCACCGTCAGGTCGAGGTCACGGACGTTGACGCCCTCCACGGCGGTCACGCGCGGATCCGCGGCGACTGCCGGATCGAGCTGCCCGTGGCCGACGTCGACCGCGAGCACGTGCGCCGCCCCGTGCCGCAGGAGCACCTGGGTGAAGCCTCCGGTCGACGCGCCGGCGTCGAGGCAGCGGGCCCCGGCGGCGCCTGGGACGTCCGGTGTCAGCGCAGAGACCGCGTCCAGCGCGCCGGCCAGCTTCTGCGCGCCCCGGGAGACGTCGTCGTCCGACGCGGCCACGACGATCTGGGCAGCCGCCGCGACAGGCTGCGCCGGCTTGCGTGCCGGCGTCCCGTCGACGGTGACGTGGCCGCCGTCCACGAGCGCCGCCGCCCGGGCGCGCGAGCGCGCCAGCCCGCGACGCACGAGCTCGGCGTCCAGGCGCGCGGTCGCCACGGCCGTCACCCCTGGCCCTCCGCCAACCGGTCGGCCAGGGCGCGGTGCACCCCGTCGAAGGCCGTGACGTGCTCGCGCAGGTCGCGGTCCTCGAGCCCCTCGAGCGTCCGGAGCGCCTCGTCGACGGCGGCGTCCCCCGTCTCCGCGCCGGGGAGTTCGGACACGCATCCTCCTCAGTCGACTCTCGACGGGTCGCGCCGTCCTCGCGACGCCCGGCGTCCTGCTCGGCCATGACCGGGCCACGGACCGACGTCGCCCCACGCTACCGCCCGAGCCCGTGCCGCACGGCTCGACCCACAGGCCCGACCGGCGCGCGCGTCAGTCGGCGGCGAGCTCCGGGACGCTCGCCGGGTCGACGTCCGTCCCGGCGTCCGCGGCGGTCCAGACTGCGGCACAGGCGACGCGGACGGCGTCCACGCCGGCGGACCGGTCGTCCAGCTCGAGCCGACCGTCGACGACGCGGGCGGCGGCGTCCCGCAGGGCCCACCAGCCCTCCCGGTCGGCGGGCGCCTCGTGCGGCTCGAGCAGGCCCCGCAGGTCCGCCGCCACGTAGGACGGCCGCTCCTGGGCCCGCGCCAGGACCGCGTCGCGCGCCGAGCTGACCCCGGTGAGGACGTGCAGGCCGGGGAAGCCGGCCGCGACGGCTCCGCCGAGGTCCGTGTCCAGGCGGTCGCCGACGACCAGCGGGTTCCCGGCACCGCTGCGCTCCACGGCGAGGCGGTACATGTCCGGCTGCGGCTTGCCTGCGCTCAGCGGCGCCACTCCGGTCGCCCCCCGCACCGCGGCGACGAGGGAGCCGTTGCCCGGCGCGAAGCCGCGCTCCGTGGGCAGGGAGAGGTCGAGGTTGCTCGCGACGTGCAACGCCCCGCGCTGGATCGCGTACGCCGCCTCCGCCAGCTGCCGCCACCCGATCGTGGGCGCGAAGCCCTGGACGACCGCGACCGGGGCGTCGTCCGCGCCTTCGACGACCTCGAACCCTGCGGCGGTCACCGCGGTGAGCAGGCCCGCGCCACCCACGACCAGGACGCGCGAGCCCGGGGCGACGTTGCGCTGAAGGAGTGCCGCCGCTGCCTGCGCCGCCGTCATCACCTCCTCGGGTCCGGCGGGAATGCCGAGTCCGGTCAGCTGGTCCGCCACGGACTCCGGCTCACGCGACGCGTTGTTCGTGACGAAGACCAGACGCATCCCTCGCGCACGGGCGTCGCCCAGACTGTCGGACGCGTGCGGGATCGGGTCGTGGCCGCGGTACGCGACGCCGTCGAGGTCGACGAGCGCGAGGTCGTACGCCTCGGCCAGGGGTCGGGTGCTGGTGAGCAGCATCAGGCCTGGTCCTCCTCATCGGTCTCGGTCGCCCCGGTGCTCGCGGACCTCGTCCCCTCCACTCTCGGAGCCGACATCCCTCCGGTCTGCCCGGCAGCACGTCCTGAGGCGTCCGTCTCCACCGCGTCCGACGGCGGCGTCGTCCCCGCCGGTCCGGCGTCGCCGGAGGGAGCACCGTCGCTCGCGGCGTCCGACGACGCCGCCACGTCCCCGCCGTCCTCGGCGACGTCCCCGCCGTCCTCCTCGAGGTCGAAGACGAGCACCTCGTCCTCCACCGCCTCCTCGGCAGGCAGCTGCGCCGCGAGCTCCGTCGCCTCGGCCTCACGGCCCGCCGCGCGCAGGGCGTCCGCCAGCGCGTGACCGACCCGCACCCGCAGGGGCCCCTGGACGGAGCGCACCGACGGCGCGCTCAGCACCGCGACCGCCGCGTCCGGCTCACCCAGGTCCAGGCGCGCCCCGCTCACGACGATGGCCAGCTCGACCTGGAGGTCCCCCGGCAGCGCCCGCGCCTCGTCGGAGGAGGCGAGCGCGATCGCGCGCTCCGGGCGCCCCAGACCCCGCTCGCAGTCCGCCATCAGCGGCAGGTGCTCGTCCGAGCCGTTCAGCCGGCGCACGGTCCGCAGCTCCCGGAGCGCCTCGGCGTAACGACCGGTGCGGTAGGCGGCGATCCCCGCGGCCTCCCGGACCACGTCGACACGGCCCGCGCGACGCACGGCCGCCTGGGCATGGGCGTAGGCCAGCTCCGGGTCCGTGTCCAGCAGACGCCCCGCCATGACCAGGTGCCG
>JACIXM010000545.1 GCA_014360395.1 Actinotalea sp. | reverse complement strand
GCCCGCTGCCTCAGACCGGCAACGTGCTCGCCGCGCCGGTCCCGGTGGGCGAGCTGTCCTGACCCGCGGTCAGGCCCGGGGTCGAGGCCTCAGCAGGGGGTGACGGCTCGTCCGGCGTCCGCGTCCGGGTGCGTCGGCGCACGACGACCGCCAGGGCCAGTGCCAGGAGCAGGAGCACCGCGAGCCCGACGGCGCCGGTGCGCGCCGCGCCCGCGACGTCGCCGCTCGCGTCGCGCGCCGCGGCCGCGACGAGGTCGAAGTCCCCGGCCTCCAGGCCGGCGAGGGCACGGTCCAGCTGCGCCTCCGCGTCGGTGAGCAGCAGGCCGAGCCGGGCGAGCGGGCCGGGCGCCGCCAGCGCGGAGGTGGCGTCGGCCAGCGCCTGCGCGGCGTCCTCGGCGTCGTCCATGACGACCTCGAGCGCCGCGAGGTCCTCGCTGCGCTGGAACTCCTGCTGCAGCGACGCGGGGACGACGACGTCGGCGCGCGCCAGGTCCTCGGCGATCGCGTCGCGCTGGCCGTACAGCGCGTCGACCAGCGCGACCATCCCCGCCACGTCCTCGAACCGCCAGGCCGCCATCGCGTCGCGCAGCGCGGCCGGGGGCGGCCACCCGTCGGCCACCTCCGTCAGGCCGTCGTAGGCGACCCGGGCGGCGGCCCGCGCGTCGAGGGCGGCGAGGTCGGCATCGGCGACCACCAGGTCCCGGAACAGGGGTTCGGCCTGCGTCGAGCCCGCCACCAGCTCGGCGAGGTCGAGGACCATCCGCCAGTCCGCCACGTCGGGCGAGGAGGGCTCGCCCTGCACGGCGTACGGCGACCGGCGGTCGGCGGCCGCCCCGACGACGCCCGCGACCCCCTCGACGCCGATCTCCTCGACGAGCCGGCGGGCGACCCACCACGAGGCGGCGTAGCCGTAGGCCTCCTGCTCCTCGGCCTCGGGGGTGAGCAGGTCCACGTCCGCCCAGTCGTTGAGCGGCAGCGCGCCGGGCTCGTCGCCCGTGACCGGTTCCGGGGCGGGGCGGTCCCAGCCGAGCTCGGCCATGGCGAGGGCGGCGAACTCGTCGGCGAAGGCCTCGCTGAGCCAGCGCTCGGCGAACGTCTCCTCGTCGAACCAGGCGTGCGCCATCTCGTGCAGGGTCACCTGGGGGTCGAGGTCGTCGCCGATCTCGATGAGGGACCTGCTGCGCTCGTACCAGCCGGCGTAGCCGTAGGCGTACGGCGCCGACGTCTCGACGATCGTCAGTCGTCCGGTCTGGTTCCACGGCCTGCCGATGGCCTCCCGCAGGGCGGGCAGGCCCCGCTCGACGAGGTCGCCGGTGAAGGCCAGCCACTCCTCGTCCCCGGGCCAGCCCTGCAGGAGCACGCCGTTGTCCAGGTAGAAGACCAGGCGGTCCACCATGGCATCGTCGTCGCGCACCACGACGGTGGCGAACCAGTCGACCGGGTCGGCGATGTCGTCCGCGGTGTGCACGACCCAGCCGTCCCGGCGGGTGCGGGACATCGACGCGCCGACGACCTCGACGTCCACGGCGTCCGGGGTCATGACGGTGATCGAGGTGAGACCGGGGTCGCCGTCCGGCAGCACCGGGAAGGTGGCGAACGCGCTGTTCACCTGCACCGCGGTCCCGGACCGGGGCGGCTGCGCGGGCACCTCGTAGCTGAGCCGGATCGTCTGGGTCGCGCCGAACCACAGGTCCGGCGCCAGGTCGACGACCGCCCAGCCGTAGAACACGCCGTCGCCCTCCTCGACGTCGACCCGCAGGGAACCCCGGCCCTCGGACTCGGCGGCGATGCTCGTCGCCCCCACGAGGACGGGGACGGCGTAGGACGGGAAGTAGTGCTGCTCGACGTAGCCGTCCCGGACCGTGTCGGGAGCCTCGTTGGTCAGCGTCGCCGTGTGCTCGACGCGGACCACGCTCGCCGGCAGGTCCACCGTGTAGGTCGTCGAGCCGACGACGCGCAGGCCGTCGGAGAGGTCCTCCGGCTCCGCGGGCCGGGGCGCGGTGGTCGCGGCCGCCGCGGCGGGCGGCGCGGGGACGGTCGCAGCGCCGGCCGCCGACGGCAGTGCCAGCGCGCTCGTCGCCGCTGCCGCGGCGAGGAGCAGGGTCAGCCGATGGTGCCGCAGGTCCGCCA
>JACIXM010000544.1 GCA_014360395.1 Actinotalea sp. | reverse complement strand
CCGCCCCCGCCGCCGGTGGCAGCGCCAGCGCGCTCGTCGCCGCTGCCGCGGCGAGGAGCAGGGTCAGCCGATGGTGCCGCAGGTCCGCCATCGCAGTCGCCTCCAGCCTCCACGGTCCCGCGCCGGCGAGGAGAGGGACAGGCCCCATGGTCCCGACGGCACCGACACCGCTCGCGGCGCCGCCCGGTGGGATCGTCCCGCGGCCCTCAGCGGCCCGTGAACGTCGGCGGTCGCTTCTGCTGGAAGGCGGTGAACCCCTCGACGTAGTCGGCGGTGCGCGACGCGACACCCTGGGCGCGTGCCTCGGCCGCCAGGGACGACGACGACGCCCCGCGCTGGGCCGCGAGGCCGGCCACGATGCGCTTGGACTGGACGAACGCCGCGGTCGGCCCGTCCGCGGCCGCCGCGACGAGGGTCCGCGCGTGGTCGAGCAGGGCGTCGTCGTCGTGCACCCGGCTGACCAGGCCGACGCGGGCCGCTTCCTCCCCGTCGAGCAGCTCGCCGGTGAGGATGAGGTCCATCGTCCGGTGGGGACCGAGCCGGTCCACGAGCAGCGCGTGGCCCCCCGAGTCCAGGACCGCGCCGATCCGGTTGAACGGCGACCCGAGCCGCGCGCTGCGCCCGGCGTACACGACGTCGGCGGCCGCCAGGAGCCCCAGCCCGATGCCGAGCGCCGCGCCCTGCACCGCGGCCACGACCGGTACCGGGACGGCGCGGATCGCGTCGAGCACCGGGTGGACGAGGTCGCTGAGGAAGGCCTCGGCGTCGTCGGTGCGCGCGTCCACCGCGGAGATGTCCCGGCCGGCGCAGAACGCCCGGCCCTCGCCGCGCAGGAGCACGGCGCGGACGTCGGTGCGCCCGGCGAGGTCCTCGAACGCCGCCAGCAGCGCCCGCAGCGCGGACTCGTCCAGCGTGTTGAGCCGGGCGGGCCGGTCCAGGACGACCTCGGCGGTCGCGCCGGTGACCGTCAGCCGGATGCCCGCGTCCGGGCCGTTCGCGTCGCTCACCGTGCCTCCTGCGCCATGGGCCACTGCTTCGCCACGAGGGTGAGCACGTCGTACGTGGCGACCTGCTCGCCGTCCTGGTTGAGGACCTCGGCGTCCCACAGCACCTCGCCGTAGTCGGCGTCGGCGCGCGGGGAGATCCGCTTGACCGTCAGGTGCACGGTGAGGGCGTCGCCCGGGTACACGGGGGTGAGGAACCGCAGCCGCTCCAGGCCGAAGTTCGCCAGGACCGGGCCGGGCTCGGGCGCGACGAACAGGCCCGCGGCCAGCGACACCACGAAGTACCCGTGCGCGACCCGGCCGTCGAAGAACGGGTTCGCCGCGGCCGCCTCCTCGTCGGTGTGGGCGTAGAAGTGGTCGCCGGACAGGTCCGCGAACCGGTCGATGTCGTCCAGCGTCACGGTGCGGGGCCCGCCGGTGATCGTGTCGCCGACGGCCAGCTCCGCCAGGCTCTTGCGGAAGGGGTGCTCGCGCTCGGTCCGGCGCGGTGCCCCGGTGACCCACGTCCCGGTGACGGCGGCGACGGTGCGCGGCGAGCCCTGCAGCGCGGTCCGCTGCATGAAGTGCAGGACCGAGCGGATGCCGCCCAGCTCCTCCCCGCCGCCGGCGCGCCCCGGCCCGCCGTGGACGAGCTGGGGGAGCGGGGAGCCGTGCCCGGTGGACTCCCGGGCCGAGTCCTGGTCGAGCACGAGCACGCGCCCGTGCCAGGGCGCCACGCCCAGGACGACGTCGCGGACGACGTCGGTGTCCGCGGAGACGACCGACCCGACGAGGCTGCCGCGCCCGCGGGCGGCGAGGTCGATCGCGTGGTCGACGTCGCGGTAGGCGATGAGCGTGGAGACGGGACCGAACACCTCGATCTCGTGCGGCTCGGAGCGGCCGGGGTCCTCCGCGTGCAGGAGCACCGGCGGCAGGAAGGCGCCGCGCTCCGGGTCCGCGTCGACGACGTCGAAGCGGTCCGGGTCGCCGACGACGATCCGGGCGCCCCGGGCGAGCCGCTCGATGCCCTCCCGGACGGCCTGCCGGTGGTCCAGGCCCACGAGCGCGCCCATCGTCACCCCGTCGGAGCCGGGGTGGCCCACGCGGACCTTCTCCCGCACGCGCGCGTCGACGGCCGCGACGACGTCCGGGACCAGCCGCTCGGGCACCAGCGCACGGCGGATCGCGGTGCACTTCTGGCCCGCCTTGGCCGTCATCTCGGTGACCAGCTGCCGCACGAACAGGTCCAGCTCCGGGCTGCCCGGCTGCACGTCCGGACCCAGGAGGGAGAAGTTCAGCGAGTCCGCCTCGGAGCTGAACCGCACCCCGCGGTGCTGCACCGACGGGTGGGCGCGCAGGAGGGTGGCGGTGGCGGCGGATCCGGTGAAGGCGACCGTGTCCTGCTCCGCGAGCAGGTCCAGCAGACCCCGTGTCCCGCCGACGACGAGCTGAAGGCTGCCCTCCGGCAGCAGGCCGGACGCGACGACCTCCTCCACGACGGCGGCGGTGAGGTACGCCGTCTGGCCGGCGGGCTTGACCACCGTCGGGACGCCGGCGAGGAAGGCGGGGGCGAGCTTCTCCAGCATCCCCCAGACCGGGAAGTTGAAGGCGTTGATCTGCAGCGCGACGCCGCGCCGTGAGGTGTAGAGGTGCTGGCCCACGAACTGCCCGTGCCGGCCGAGGCGCTCCGTGGGTCCGTCGACGAGGACGTGGGTGTTGGGCAGCTCGCGCCGGCCCTTGCCCGCGTAGCTGAACAGCACGCCGATGCCGCCGTCGACGTCCACGAGGGCGTCGCGGCGCGTGGCGCCGGTCCACGTCGACAGGCCGTAGAGGTGGTCCCGGCGCCCGTTGAGGTGCAGCGCCAGGGCCTTGAGCGCGAGGGCGCGCTCGTGGAAGGGCATCGCCCGCAGCGCCGGGCCACCGACCGACCGGGCGTGGTCCAGCACCGGCACCAGGTCGACGGGGTCGGTGCCGATGACGGCGACCTCCTCGGCCGTCGCGGCGTGCAGCAGCGGGGCGGTCGGTCCGGACGGCGCCTGCCAGCGCCCGGCGACGTAGCTGCGGACGGTCATGCTCACGGCTGTGGTCCCCTCACTGCTCGGTTGCTGTCCCTGCGGTGATCGCGGCGCGGCGCCCCGGTTGGTGCCGGACCGTCGGCGTGCGTTCGTATGCTCGGCGGATGGACGACGACGACGCGCTGCGCCGCGCTCACCCCGACCTCTCCCTGGGTGCCCTGGACCGGAAGATGGGTGTCCGGGTCCTGGAGGCCTCGCCCGAGCGGGTCGTGGCGACCATGCCCGTCGAGACCAACACCCAGTCCTTCGGGCTGCTGCACGGCGGCGCGATGGCGTCGCTGGCGGAGGCGGTCGGCTCGTGGGCCGCCGTGATCCACGCCGGGCCGGGCCGCACCGTCGTCGGTGTGGACCTCAGCGCGACGCACCACCGCAGCTCGCGGGAGGGCGTGGTGACCGCCACGGCCGAGCCGCTGCACCGCGGGTCGACGGTTGCGACGTACGAGGTCACGATCCGCGACGAGCAGGACCGACGGCTGTGCACCGCCCGGATGACGTCGCTCATCCTCGCTCCCCGTCCGGCGGGCTGACGGCGTCCTCCTCCCCGGTTCCTCCCGGGGGGTCGTCGTCTCCGGCGCGGCCGGCGGCGCGCTCCTGCCGGCGCCGGTCGCGTTCGGCGAGGAAGGCGCTCATCCGCTCGCGCTTCTCCGGGTCCTCGAACAGGACGGACTGGGCGAGCAGGTCGAAGCCGGTCGTGGCCGGCCGGTGCACGCGCAGCGCCATCTTGGTCAGCTCCAGGGCGCGCCAGGACCGGGTCGCGATCGTCTCGGCGAGCCCGACGGCGGCGTCGAGCAGGCCGTCGGCGGGGTGCACCGCGTCGAGCAGCCCGGCGCGCTCGGCCGCCTCGGCGTCGAGGATCGCGCCGGTGTAGAGCATCCGCCGCGCGAGCGGCAGGCCGACGACCTGCGGGAGGCGCCAGTTCGCCCCCGCGCCGGCGATGATCCCCAGGCCGGGCTCCGGCTGGCCGAACCGGGCCCGCGGCGAGCCGACGCGCAGGTCGCAGGCGAGGGCCAGCTCGCAGCCGCCCCCGAGCGCCGGGCCGTCGACGGCGGCCACGGTCGGCCACGGGTGCGCCTCGAGGGCGTCCATGAGGCCGGAGTTGATGCCGCGCAGGGCGTCAGCCGCGTCCCGCTCGAGGAGCTCGGCGATGTCCGCGCCGGCGGCGAAGACCCCCGGCGTCGTGGAGTGGACGACGACGACGCACGGCTGGCGGCGGGCGTCGGCCAGGACCGCGTGCAGCCGGGCGACGGTCGCCTCGTCGAGCGCGTTGTGCTTGGCGGGCCGGTCCAGCCCGACGAGCAGCGCCGGCCCGCGCCGCTCGACGACGACGCCGTCGCTGCTCCCGTCGACGCCTGCCGCGCCGTCCCCGCCGGCGGTCCCCTGAGCGCTCACTGGTCGTAGTCCACGACGACGCGGTCGGTGACCGGGTGGGACTGGCAGGTGAGCACCATGCCGCGGGCGACCTCGTCCGGCTCGAGGGCGTAGTTGGTGTCCATCTCCACCGCGCCCTCCAGGACCCGGGCCCGGCACGTGCCGCAGACGCCGTTGGTGCACGCGAAGGGTGCGTCCGGTCGCACCCGCAGGGTCGCCGCGAGGACCGACTCGCCGTCGCGGGGCACGGTCACGGTGGTGGAGCGCCCGTCGAGCAGGACCGTCACGGCGGAGCCCTCGACGGGTCCGTCGGTCGGCACGGTCCGGCGACGCGGGGCGGGGGCCTCCCCGACGTGGAAGAGCTCGCGGTGGACGGCCGCGGGGTCCACCCCGCGGTCCAGCAGCACGCCGCGCACGGACTCGGTCAGGGCGAGCGGACCGCAGAGGTACCAGGCGTCGACGTCGTCGGCCGGCAGCAGGGTGTCGAGGATCCGGCCGAGCCGGTCCGGGTCGAGGCGGCCGGAGAGCAGCTCGACCTCGGGGCCCTCCTCCTTGAGGACGTGCACGAGCTGGAACCGGTCGGGGTAGGTGTTCTTGAGCGCCTCGAGCTCCTCCAGGAACATGATCGTCGAGGGGCGCCGGTTGGCCAGGACCAGCGCCGCGGTGCTCTGCGGCTCCACGGCCAGCGCCGTCCCGAGGATGGACAGGACCGGTGTGATCCCCGAACCGGCGGCGACGGCGACGTAGCGGCGCGCGCGGGTGGGGTCCAGGTCGGGGGAGAAGGTGCCGAGCGGCGTCATGACGTCGAGCTCGTCGCCCGGGGCAAGGCGCTCGGCGACGAACGCCGAGAACACGCCGTCGGGGATGCGCTTGACCCCGATGCGCAGCATCCCGCCCGTGGCCGGCGCGCAGATCGAGTACGTCCGCCGGACGTCGCCCTCGAGCTGCGGGGCCCGGACGGTCAGGTGCTGACCCGCGCGGAAGCGGAACTCCTCGCGCAGGTGCTCGGGCACGTCGAAGGTGACGGCGACGGCGTCGTCGGTGAGCCGGTCCACGGCCGCCACGCGGAGCCGGTGGAACGCGGCGTGCCGGCGGGCGGGTGTGGCGGGAGTGGTGCCGGTGGTCAGGGCTTCGGTCATCACAACGCCTTGAAGGAGTCGAAGGGCTCGCCGCAGTCGCGGCAGGACCACAGGGCCTTGCAGGGCGTCGAGCCGAACCGGCTGATCTCGCGGGTGCGCAGCGACCCGCAGCGCGGGCAGCGGGCGGACAGCGTCACGGCCACTGCTCCGGACGCGACCGGCCCGGTCCCGTCCGGAGGCGCGATCCCGTACTCCCGGAGCTTGGTGCGGCCCGCCTCGGTGATCCAGTCCGTCGTCCAGGCCGGGGCGAGCACGGTGCGGACGACGACGTCGCGGGCGCCCGCCTCCCGCACGGCCCGTTCGACGTTGGCGGCGATGACCTCGGTCGCGGGTCATCCGGTGTAGGTGGGGGTCAGGCGCACCTCGACCGTGCCGTCGTCGGCGACCTCAAGACCGCG
>JACIXM010000543.1 GCA_014360395.1 Actinotalea sp. | reverse complement strand
CGGCGGCGGTGGCCGCGCTCACGGCGGGAGCGTGGAGGTCCTCCGGTGTCCCCGTGGCGGGCGGCCGCAGGAGTGCGCTCAGCACGCCGTCCGCCCCCGCCAGGGAGAGCTGGCCCAGCGACAGCTCGAGGTTGCGGCGCCAGTCCGGCAGCGCCGCGAGGTCGGCGTGCGACCAGCCGTGCACCCCCACCTCGTGACCCTCGGCGCGGATCCGGCGGACCAGCTCCGGGTGCTCCGCGACGCGCGCGCCGGTGACGAAAAAGGTGGCCGGCACGCCCTCGGCGGCGAGCGCGTCCAGGAGCTCGGGCGTCCACCGCGGGTCCGGCCCGTCCTCGAAGGTCAGGGCGACGGTCCGCTCCGGCAGGCCGGTGCCGACGAGCTCGCCGTCGGCGAGGGCGAGGACGGGTCCACCGGCCGGCAGGGCACCCGCCCGCCCCTCACCGGCGACCTCCGGCCCGGAGGGCTCCGTCCCGGACGGGCCGACGCCGGCGACCGTCGACTCCAGGGCGAGGGCGAGGCCCAGCACCACCAGCACGACCGCGAGCAGCCCCCAGTGCGCCCGCGGTGTCCGCGTGCGTCCGGGCGCCCGCGCAGCCGGTGTGCGCCGGCTCCCGCCGACGGGCCTGCCGTGCCGTTCCCGGCGCGTCAGCTCCTGCGTGGACATCAGTCCTGCGGTGGCCGCGGGGGCTCGGTCGGGCGGCCACCGTCCGCGGGAGGCGAGGGCTTCGGACGGTCCGGTGCCTCGGCCCGGCCGGGGGCGTCACCCGAGGAGCCCGGCGGCTCCTCGGTCGGCGACGTGCTCGGCATCGGGGTGCTCACCGGCGGCTCACCGACCGGTGCCGTCGGGGCGGTGGGTTCCGCCGCCGCCGCGGTGGGCGCCGCGGTCGGCCCCTCGGTCGGGCTCGCGTCCCCGCCGCGCTCCGCGGACGCCCGGCTGACCGGCTCGCGCGGCCGGTCCGGCTCGGCCGGCTCCTGCGCCGCGGGCGCCGGGCCGGGCACGCCGTCGTCCGGGGCCGGCAGGGCCGGGGCGGCGGGGCCGGCCACGAGCGGCCCGAGGCCGGGGACGCTCACGCGGTCCAGGCCGATCGGCTGGACGAGCGCCAGGAGCACCACGGCGACGTAGGCGCCGACCAGCACGCCGACGCCGCCGAGGAGCCGCCCGACCCAGCGGGCACGACGCCCCGACGGGTCCACGAACACCGCCGTCGGCGCGCGGTGGGCTCCAGGCACGACTGCTCCGTTCGGGTGACAGGGGACGCGTCAGTGTGCCACGGCGGTCGCACGCCCCGGGAGTCGGCGAGGCGGGCCGTCGCCGGGGGCGCCGTGGCGGAGGATGGGCCGGTGACCTACGACGTCGAGGCGACCCTGTGGGTGTGGGACGCCCGCCGGAGGGACACCTGGACGTTCGTCAGCCTCCCGCAGGAGGTCGCCGACGACGTCCTGGACGCCGTCGGGGACCGGGCGCGCGGCTTCGGGTCGGTCCGCGTGGAGGTCACGGTCGGCGGGACCGTGTGGCGCACGTCGCTGTTCCCCGACGCCTCCCAGGGCACCTACGTGCTGCCCGTCAAGAAGGCCGTCCGCACCGCCGAGGGTCTCGAGCCGGGCAGCCGGGTCGTCGCCCGCATCCGGCTCCTGGACGTGTGAGGACGGGGCCGCATCGCGGGCCGTCACCCCACGACGCGCTCCGGCCGGCTGTAGACGTTGAGCGCGTCCCCGCGGTTGAAGCCCACGACGGTCACACCGAGCTCCTCCCCCAGCTCCACCGCGAGCGCCGAGGGCGCCGAGACCGCCGACAGCACGGGGATGCCGGCCATCGCCGCCTTCTGCACGAGCTCGAACGACGCCCGCCCGGAGACCTGGAGCACGGTCCGGCGCAGCGGGAGCCGCCCGGCCAGCAGCGCCCAGCCCACGACCTTGTCGACGGCGTTGTGCCGCCCCACGTCCTCCCGGACGCAGAGCAGCGTGCCGTCGGCGGCGTCGTCGTCCCCCGGCCCGGGCAGGGCGAGGAGCGCCGCGGCGTGCACGCCCCCGGTGCGCCCGAACAGCTCCTGCTCGGCCCGCAGCCGGTCCGGCAGCCCCAGCAGGGTGCGCAGGGGGACGACGACGTCGTCGGCCGCCACGTCGAAGCGGCTCACCGTCCGCACCGCGTCGATCGAGGCGGTCCCGCACACGCCGCAGCTGCTCGTGGTGTAGACGTGGCGGTGCCGCGACTCCTCCGGCCCGGCCACCCCCGGGGCGAGCCGGACGTCCAGGACGTTGCGGTCCCGCTCCCCGGACGGCGTCACGCCGGCGCGGTCGTCCATGCGCAGGACGTCGTCGGCAGCCGCCACGACGCCCTCGGAGACGAGGAAGCCGGCGACGAGCTCGACGTCGTGGCCCGGGGTGCGCATGGTGACGGCGTAGGACCGGCCGTCGACGCGGACCTCCAGCGGCTCCTCCCCCGCCAGGACGTCGGCCCGTTCCCGCACGCCACCGCCGGCGGTCAGCCGGCGCACCCGCCAGCGCTTCGCGATCCGCATGGGGTCAGCCTGGCGCACGCGACGCCGCGCCGCCGCGCGGGCCCCGACCTAGCATGGGGTGATGGCGACGACGCCCGCTGACGACCTCGACCGCCCCGCCGACGAGGTGGAGGTGAAGGTCGGCCGGCCCAAGCGCACCGCGGCCGGCGTGCCCGGTGTGACGACGGCGATGCGGCACGCGCTGCGGGAGATGGGCCCGGTCCGCACCGCGTCCGGCCTGCTCCGGATGAACCAGGCCGGTGGCTTCGACTGCATGAGCTGCGCGTGGCCGGACCCGGACGCCCCCGACCGCAGCCACGCCGAGTTCTGCGAGAACGGCGCCAAGGCCCTCGCCTCGGAGGCGACGCGCACGAGGATCCGGCCGCAGTTCTTCGCCGAGCACGCCATCGACGAGCTGTTCGCCCGGGACGACCACTGGCTCAACCGGCAGGGCCGGCTGACGACGCCGATGCTCCGCGAGGACGGCGCCACGCACTACCGCCCGATCACCTGGGACGAGGCGTTCACACGGATCGCCGACCAGCTGCGGGCGCTCGAGTCCCCCGACCAGGCCGCCTTCTACACCTCCGGCAGGACGTCCAACGAGGCGGCGTTCCTCTACCAGCTGCTCGTACGCGGCTACGGCACGAACAACCTGCCGGACTGCTCGAACATGTGCCACGAGTCCTCCGGCGAGGCGCTCGGCAAGACGATCGGCATCGGCAAGGGCTCCGTCACCCTGCACGACGTCGAGACCGCCAAGCTCATCCTCATCGCCGGGCAGAACCCCGGCACGAACCACCCCCGCATGCTGACCTCGCTGGAGAAGGCCAAGGAGCAGGGCGCGCGCATCGTCGCGATCAACCCGCTGCCCGAGGCGGGACTCACCCACTACCGCAACCCGCAGCGCGTGCACGGGATGCTCGGCAAGGGCACCCGGATCGCCGACGTGCACCTGCAGGTCCGGCTCGGCGGGGACCTCGGCGTCTTCCAGGGGCTCGGCAAGGTGCTGCTCGAGGCGGAGGACGCCGGCCGGCGCAGCCTGGGCCTGGAGACCGTGCTGGACCACGCGTTCGTCGAGCAGCACACCGTCGGCATCGAGGAGTACGCGGCGAACCTGCGAGCCACGCCGTGGCGGGACGTCGAGGAGGCGACCGGCCTCACGGAGGCGCAGGTCCGCCAGGTCGGCGAGCTGCTGCTGGACTCCGACCGGACGATCGTCGCCTGGGCGATGGGCCTGACCCAGCACAAGCACGCCGTGCCGACGATCAAGGAGATCGTCAACCTCGTGCTGCTGCAGGGCAACCTCGGGCGGCCCGGCGCCGGGCTGCTGCCGGTGCGCGGGCACTCCAACGTCCAGGGCGACCGGACCATGGGCATCTTCGAGAAGATGCCGCAGCCATTCCTGGACCGCCTTGAGGCCGAGTTCGGCTTCGCCAGCCCGCGGGAGGCCGGCTTCGACACGGTCGACACGATCCGGGCGATGCGCGACGGCCGGGTGCGCTTCTTCCTGGGTATGGGCGGGAACTTCCTCAAGGCCGCTCCGGACACGGCGGTCACCGAGGCCGCGCTGCGCTCGTGCGCCATGACCGTCCAGGTGAGCACCAAGCTCAACCACTCCCACCTGGCGCCCGGCCGGACCGCGATCATCCTGCCGACGCTGGGCCGCTCCGACCTGGACGTGCAGCGCACCGGGCGCCAGCGGGTGACGGTCGAGGACTCGATGTCGATGGTCCACGCGTCGTCCGGGCACCTCCAGCCCCCGGCGAAGGACCTCCTGTCGGAGGTCGCGATCGTCTGCCGGCTCGCGCGGGCCCTCTTCCACGACGAGCAGGGCCGCCCGCGCCCGGGCACCCCGCAGGCCGACTGGCAGGCGATGGAGGACGACTACCGCGTGATCCGCCGGCACATCGAGGCGGTCGTCCCCGGCTTCGTCGACTACGAGCGGCGCATCGACGACCCCGGTGGGTTCCGCCTGCCGCACGGCCCGCACGACGTGCGGACCTTCGAGACGGCGAGCACCAGGGCGCACTTCACGACGACGCCGCTGTGGTGGCCCCGGACCCCACCCGGAAGGCTCCTGCTGCAGACCCTGCGGTCCCACGACCAGTACAACACCACCGTCTACGGGCCGGACGACCGGTACCGGGGCATCCACGGCGGGCGCCGGGTGGTCATGGTCAACCGCACGGACCTCGCCGAGCTGGGCTTCGCCGACGGCGACGTCGTCGACCTCGTCTCGGAGTTCACCGACGGCGTCGAGCGGCGCGCCGAGCGCTTCCGTGTCGTGGCCTACGACACGGCCCGGGGCTGCGCGGCCGCGTACTTCCCGGAGACCAACGTGCTCGTGCCGCTGGACTCCACCGCGGACGACTCCAACACCCCGACGAGCAAGAGCATCGTCGTCCGGCTGGAGCGGGCCGCGGCCTGAGACGAGCGGCCTGGGACGAGGACGAGCCCGGACCCGCGCGGGTCCGGGCTCGTCGCGCAGGGTCTCAGGCGGCGCCGAGGTACCCGTTGGGGTCGAGCACGTACTTCTGGGCCGCACCGGCGTCGAACTCGGCGTAGCCCTGGGGGGCCTTGTCGAGGGTGATCGCCTTGGCCTTGACGTTCTTCGCGATGCTGACCCGGTCGTGCAGGATCGCCATCATGAGGTCGCGGTTGTACTTCATGACCGGGCACTGGCCGGTGGTGAAGGACAGCGACTTGGCCCATCCCGTGCCGAGGCTGAGGGACAGCGAGCCCTTCTTCGCGGCCTCGTCGATGCCGCCCGGGTCACCCGTGACGTACAGACCCGGGATGCCGAGCGCGCCGCCCGCCTTGGTGATGTCCATGAGCGAGTTGAGCACCGTGGCCGGGGCCTCGTGGCTCGCGTCCTTGCCGTGGCCGCGCGCCTCGAAACCGACCGCGTCGACACCGCAGTCGACCTCGGGCACGCCGAGGATCTCGGCGATCTGCTCGCCGACGTCACCCTTGGACACGTCGACGGTCTCGCAGCCGAAGCTGCGGGCCTGGGCGAGCCGGTCCTCGTTGAGGTCACCGACGATGACGACGGCCGCGCCGAGCAGCTGTGCTCCCGTCGCGGCGGCGAGGCCCACCGGGCCGGCGCCGGCCACGTACACGGTCGAGCCCACGCCCACACCGGCGGTGACCGCGCCGTGGAAGCCCGTCGGGAAGATGTCCGACAGCATCGCCAGGTCGAGGATCTTCTCCATCGCCCGGTCCTTGTCCGGGAACTTCAGGAGGTTCCAGTCGGCGTAGGGCACGAGCACGTACTCGGCCTGCCCGCCGACCCAGCCCCCCATGTCGACGTACCCGTAGGCGCTGCCCGGACGGTCCGGGTTCACGTTGAGGCAGATGCCGGTCTTGCGCTCCTTGCAGTTCCGGCAGCGGCCGCACGCGATGTTGAAGGGCACCGAGACGAGGTCCCCGACCTTGATGAACTCGACGTCCGAGCCGACCTCGACGACCTCACCGGTGATCTCGTGCCCGAGCACGAGGTCCGTGGGCGCCGTCGTCCGGCCGCGGACCATGTGCTGGTCGGAGCCGCAGATGTTGGTCGCCACGGTCTTGAGGATGACGCCGTGGTTGACCTTCCGGCCGACGTTCGCGGGATTGACGCCCGGCCCGTCCTTCAGCTCGAAGGTCGGGTAGTCGATGTCGATGACCTCGACCTTGCCCGGGCCCTTGTACGCGATAGCGCGGTTTCCTGACACGGACGATCCTCCTTGACCGCCATGGGCCGGCCCCTGCGGACGGCCCGGTCCTCCCACACTCGACCCGCCTCGCCAAGGTCGCGACCGGAATCGGGCGAGCAGACCGTGACCGCTTCGTGACCGAGCACGAGATCGCCAGGCCGTTTCAGCTCGCGAGACGCCACGGTCCCGCTCGTCGGGACGAGAGCCCGCCGGCGCGTCTCTCAGTCCGCCGCGCGTCGCTGCAGGAAGGTCGCGAACGGCGCGGCGAGCTGATCCCGCGTCAGCCCGGTGAGCCCAGGCCGGACGGTGTCGGGCCGGTACTGCGCCACGGCCCGGCACAGCTCGGCCGGGATGTCGCT
The DNA here is from genome assembly GCA_014360395.1 of Actinotalea sp. GTDB lineage: Bacteria > Actinomycetota > Actinomycetes > Actinomycetales > Cellulomonadaceae > Actinotalea. The sequence goes on along the minus strand of JACIXM010000543.1, from coordinate 4,035 downwards.
CACCTCGACCGGGACCATCGCGGCATGCGCCGCGAAGACGACCTCGTCGACCCCGGCCACGGCGGCGACCGTCCGGCACACCGGGCACGGCTCGCAGCTGGAGTAGACGGTCACCCCGGCCAGGTCGGCCGACCCCAGCCGGCGTGCCGCGTCCCGGATCGCCTCGACCTCGGCGTGCGCCGTCGGGTCCACCACCACCTCGCGGGTGTTCACCCCCACACCGACGACGACGCCGTCGCGCACCGCGATCGCCCCGAACGGCTCCTGCCCGGCCTCCGCGTTGGCGTACGCGAGCAGCACGGCCCGCGCCAGGAGCCCCTCCTCGCCCAGGCCGGCGACCTCCGTGCCCACCAGGTCCGACGGCGGCCGGCCCGCCAGCTCCTGGAACAGCGTCACGTGCAGGCCCTCGGGGTCGGTGACCCGCGCGTTGAGCGAGGCCCACGGCGTCCGGACCGGCGCAGCCACGAGGGGCGCGCCTGCGTCGGTCAGCGCCACCGCCGCGTCCGCCGCGTCGTCCACCTCGAACGCGAGGCGCACGGGCGAGCTGACGACTCCTCCGGTCTCGACGTCCGCGATGTAGGCCGACTGGGCGGCGTTCGCCAGCTCCAGCGTCGCCCGCCCGGCGTCGAGGATGACCACCCGGGCGTCGTCAGGCCCGGAGAACGCCTCCTGCTCCGGCAGCCCCAGCGCGTCGCGGTAGAACGCGAGGGCGGCGGGCAGGTCGTCGGTGTTGAGGACGACGCGGAGCTGACGCACGTGCGGGGTCATGCACCGCACGGTAGGCGCCGCGCGGGGAGCCCACCACGGCGACGGCGATCAGGCACGAGGCGGTGGGACGGCACGCACGAGGCGACGCTCGACCGCCTCCGCAGCGGCGACGGGGCCACCGAGGCCGCGGAGCTCGGCCCCGACCGCTCGGGCACGATCGGTCCGCCCCACCGCGTCCTCCACCGCGACACGCAGCCGGTCCGCCGTGAGGCGCGCGGCAGGCAGGCGCACCCCTGCCCCCGACACCGCCACGCGACGGGCGACCTCGGCCTGGTCCCGCCCGAAGGGCACCGCGACGACGGGGACGCCGTGGACGACCGCCTTCTGCGTCGCGCCCATGCCGCCGTGCGTCACCGCGACGACCGACCGGTCCAGGAGCACCGCGTGCGGGACGAACCGCTCCACCCGGGACCCCCGGGGTGTGCCACGTAGTCCGTCGGGTCCCCGGAGGGCACGGTGGCCACCACGGTGAAGTCGCCGGCCAGCCCTTCGAGGGCTACCCGGACGAGCCGTCCGTCGTCCTGGAACTCCGAGGAGGTGGTGACGAGGACGACAGGGCCCTCGAGGTCCTCCAGCCACGGCGGCGACACGGACGGCGGCTCCCAGTCGCACGGCCCCACCATGACGATGCTCTCCGGCCAGTCCGACCGCGGGTACTCGAACGGCTCACCTGTGAGGGAGAGCAGCAGGGGCGGACGACGGAAGATCTCACCGGCGGAGCGGACCGCCGGGAGGCCGAGGTCGGCACGCACAGCGTTGAGCCGCGGCAGGATCGCCTTCTCGTGGGCTCCCCCGACGAGGGGCCGCAGGAGGGCGTCCCGCAGGCGGCCGAGGGGCCCGGTGGCGGGAGGCAGTCCCGGCCCGAACGGCGGCGCGTCCCGGGACGGCAGGGGCAGCGGGTACGGGCTGAACATCGCCCAGGGCAGGCCGGCCGCCTCGGCGACCGCGGCGGCACCCCAGCTGTTCACGTCGACGACGACGGCGTCCGGCCGTTCGGCGTCGAGCGCTGCACGCAGGTCCGCGGCGTCGTGCGGAGCGCGGGCCGCGAAGGTGCTCACGCTTCGGACCAGACCGTCCCTGGGGTTGCGGGCCCGCCAGTCGTCGAGCGGCATCCCCTCGACCGCGGGCGCCACGGGCGACGCCTCGAGCCCGAGGGACCGCATCAGCGGCACCTCCGATGCCAGGGTGCGGACGGCCACGTCGTGGCCGCGGCGCGCCAGCTCGAGCAGGATCCCCGTGAGGGGGTAGAGGTGCCCGCGGGCGGGCGAGGTGTAGGCCAGGATGCGCGCCATCACGCGTCCTCCTCATCGGTCGGGGTCGGAGCGGTCGCGGCAGGGAACCGCGAGGTGAGAAGTGGTCGGAGCAGCTCCACCAGGGCCCGCTCGGTCTCCGCGCGGTCCAGGCCGCAGCCCCGCAGCGTCCGCCACGTGCCGAGGTCGCACACCGCGACGAGCTGCGCGAGCAGACGGTCACGCTCGGGGCCGGAGCGGTCGGTGAGGGGGCCCGCGAAGGCGGCCTCGCACCACGCGCGGTGCACGGCCCGGCCGTGCTCGGCCACGCGCGCGACGACGGCCGAGCGCCGCTCCTCGGCCAGCAGCCGCGCCACGCCCGCGCCGTCGCGCTCGTAGTGGTCCACGAGCACGCGGACGGCCTCCTCGAGCGACGGACCGGGCGGCAGCGACCGCTCGTGCGCGACCCGGGCGGTCTCCCGCTGCAAGCACGCCTCGAAGAGCGCCTCCTTGCTGCCGAAGCGACGCAGCACCGTCTGCACCGTGACCCCGGCGCGCTCGGCGACGTCCGCGAGCACGACGCCCTCGGCGGGCCGCTCCCAGAACAGCGCGACCGCCGCGTCGAGGATCCGCTCCCCCGTGGCTGCGGCGCTCTGTGCGCGCGCCGCCATCCGGTAGGGACGTCGCTCGGCGTTTTTCATGTTGGTGAGATTAACGCTAATATCGCCGCGGGGGAAGACACGCGGGACCTCCGTCACGCGATCGGGTCCCTCGAGCCGCGGGACGATGAACCGCATCGAGCCCGGAGGGTCCTCATGCGCCCACCGCCCGCGCAGGAGCACCGGCGCCGCGACCGCGTCCTGGACGCGGTGCGGGCCGCCGCGCTCCTCGTCGTGGTCGTCGCGCACGCCCTGGCCTGGGACACGAGCTCCGGCGCGCCCCGCAACGTGCTGGACGGCCGGCCGGGACTCGTCTGGGTGACGTGGTTGCTCCAGCCCCTGCCCCTGCTGTTCGCGGCCGGGGGGCTCGCGAACCTGGGGTCGTGGCAGCGCGACCCCGACCTCGCCCGGTTCCTGCACCGGCGCGGGACGCGGCTGCTGACACCCGCGGTCGTCTACCTCACCGCCTGGACCGTGCTGCTCCTGCCGCTCGCCGTCGTCCTGCCCGAGGCGGCCGCGGCCGGACGGTTCCTCTCCCAGCTCGTGTGGTTCCTCGGCGTCTACCTGATCGTCGTCCTAGCGGTGCCGTGGACGTCCCGCTGGACCACCCGCCCCGGGCCGGCGCTCGCGACCTGGCTCGTGCTCGTGGCCGTCGTCGACGCCCTGCGGTGGAACGTCTCCCCCGTCCTGGGCTGGCTCAACCTGCTGCTCGTGTGGGGGTTCTGCCACCAGCTCGGCACCGCCCTGCCGCTGCTGCGTCGGGCGCCGGCCGCGGGGCTCCTGGCCGGGGCCGGGGCCGCCGCGGGGACCGCCGTCGGCCTCGCGGTGCTCGGCCCGTGGTCGTCGTCCCTCGTCTCCTACGCCGGGGACCCCGAGCCGACCAACTTGGCCCCGCCGACCGTCGTCGTCGCCCTGTACGGCCTGGGTCAGGTGCTCCTCCTGGCGGCGGTGTGGGGGCGGCTCGAGCGCGCCCTGACCCGGGACCGGCTCTACGTCGCCGTCGCCGGCCTCGGGACCCGGGGCATCGGCCTGTACCTGTGGCACATCCCGGTGGTCGCCCTCGTCGCCGGGACCGTCCTGCTGCTCGGGGGGCGCGTCCCGGCGCTCGGACCGGTGTGGTGGGCGCTGCACGGGGTGGGCCTCGTCGTCGTCCTCGCCGGCGGTTGGACGCTGGCCGGGCTCGCCGGTCGCGTCGAGGCGCGGCTGCGCGGCGTCGCCTCCCGCGCGGGTCAGCCCACCGCCGGGCCGACGGGCCGGGCGCTCGCCGTGACGGCCGGCGCGGCCGGCCTCGCCCTGCTGCACGCGTCCGTCACGGGGTTCGGCAGACCGTCTATTCAATGTGGGATGTGATCGAGTGCCGTGCAAAGATGCGCCCCGGT
>JACIXM010000542.1 GCA_014360395.1 Actinotalea sp. | reverse complement strand
CTACGTCTACGTCGACGGCTCGAGCGTCGGCGACCTCACCGACGCCGAGCTCAAGGACCGGCGGATCCTCGGCGAGGAGGGGTTCATCTCGATCTTCGCCGTCGTCGACTCGGCGACGGGCAAGGTCGTCGCCGGCCCGGAGATCCACGCCCGCGGCTTCGCCGAGGACGAGTCGGTGTTCGCGGACATCCAGCCCGACGTGGCGCGGGCGCTGGAGGAGGCCGCGATGAGCGGCACCGCCGACACGCACCAGCTGCAGCAGGTGATGCGCCGGGTCGTCGGCCGCTGGGTCTCCAACCGGCTCCGGCGGCGACCCATGATCATCCCGGTGGTCGTCGAGGCCTGAGCCAGGACCGGTGCCGCCGACACCGGCCGGGCTCCGCGGACGGCGGGGTGCCCGCGGGTAGCGTGGGCCGCATGTCCACGCGCACCCCCACGGGCCGACCCGCCGCCCGGTCCTCGGCCACGCGCTCCGGCGCGCCGACCGGGTCGGGCCGAGGCCGCGGCGGGTCGACCCGCCCCTCGGGCCGTGGGTCCACGGCGGCCGCGCCGCCGCAGCGGTCCCTGCCGGTGCGGATCGTGCGCGGCGTCTTCCTCGGCAGCGCCCACCTCGTCGGCGGCACCGCCCGGCGGATCGGGCACGGTGCCCGCGACCTGGACCCCGCGCACCGGCGTGACGGGCTGGCGTTCGTCCTGCTCGGGCTCGCCGTCGTCGTGGCCGCGCGGGAGTGGTGGGGCCTGTCGGGGGCCGCCGGTGACGTCATCCACGCGGTCGTCGCCGGCACGTTCGGCGTCGTCGGCGTGGCTGTCCCGCTCTTCCTGCTCTCCGGCGCGATCCGGCTCATGCGCCACCCGGACCGCGTCGACGCCAACGGGCGGATCGTCATCGGGCTCAGCGCGATCGTCCTGGCCGTCTGCGGCCTGGTGCACCTGTCCGCGGGTGTGCCCTCGCCGCGGGACGGGCTCGAGCCGGTCCGGCAGGCCGGCGGGGTCCTCGGCTACGTCGTCGCCGCCCCGCTCGAGGCTCTCGTCACGGTCTGGGTCACGGTCCCGCTCCTGGTGCTCCTGGCCGTCTTCGGAGTGCTCGTCGTCACCGCCACCCCGGTGCACCAGGTCGTGCCGCGGCTGCGGGCCGCGTACCACCGGGCGACCGGGCGCCGGCACGCCGGGCCCGCGCAGGACGCCGACGACGACGCGTCGATCGCCGACCTGCCCACGCTCGCCCAGCAGCAGGAGGGCGGGGAGCGCAAGCGGCGCCGCCTGCCCGGTCGGCGCCGCGCGGCCCTCGACGACGACGCCGCGGCCGCCGCGCGTGCTGCGGGAGGCGGCTTCGCCGGCGACGAGGCCTTCGAATCGGCCGCGCTCACGGAGCCGGCCGT
>JACIXM010000541.1 GCA_014360395.1 Actinotalea sp. | reverse complement strand
CGGGACCGCCCCGACGACGGCGGCCCGGCCGTCCACGAGGTCCACCACGACACCGTCCTCGGCCAGCACGACCCGGTCGGCCGGGACGCCGGAGCGCACCGCGATCGCGCCGTTCGCCACGAGGTGACGGACCTCCCCGTGCACGGGCATGACGTTGCGCGGGCGGAGGATGTTGTAGCAGTAGAGCAGCTCGCCGGCGCTCGCGTGGCCCGAGACGTGCACGCGGGCGTTGCCCTGGTGCACGACGGTCGCCCCGAGGCGCATGAGGCCGTTGATCACGCGGAACACGGCGTTCTCGTTGCCCGGGATCATCGAGGAGGCGAGGACCACGGTGTCGCCCGGGCCGACCTCGATGCGGTGGTCGCGGTTGGCCATGCGCGACAGCGCCGCCATCGGCTCGCCCTGGGAGCCGGTGCACATGAGCACGACCTCCTCCGGCGGCAGGTCGTCGACCTGCTTGAGGTCCACGAGCACGCCCTCCGGCACCGTCAGGTACCCCAGGTCCGCTGCGATGCCCATGTTGCGGACCATCGACCGGCCCACGAGGGCGACCTTGCGCCCGTGCGCGTGCGCCGCGTCGAGGACCTGCTGGACCCGGTGCACGTGGGAGGCGAAGGACGCCACGATGATCCGCTTCTCCGCGCCGGCGAACACCGTGTCCAGGACCGGCCCGATCTCCCGCTCGTGCGTGGTGAAGCCGGGCACCTCGGCGTTCGTGGAGTCGACGAGGAACAGGTCCACGCCCTCCTCGCCGAGACGGGCGAACGCGCGCAGGTCGGTGATCCGGCCGTCCAGCGGCAGCTGGTCCATCTTGAAGTCGCCGGTGTGCAGCAGGAGGCCCGCGCCGGTGCGCACCGCGACCGCGAGCGCGTCGGGGATGGAGTGGTTGACGGCGACGAACTCGCAGTCGAACGGCCCGAACGCCTCCCGCTGGCCCTCCCGGACCGCGAGCGTGAACGGCGTGATCCGGTGCTCCTTGAGCTTGGCCTCGACGAAGGCGAGCGTCAGCTGCGAGCCGACGACCGGGATGTCCGGCCGCAGGCGCAGCAGGTACGGCACCGCCCCGATGTGGTCCTCGTGGCCGTGGGTGAGCACGACGGCCTCGACGTCGTCGAGGCGGTCGGCCAGGAAGGAGAAGTCCGGCAGGATCAGGTCCACGCCCGGCTGGTGGTCCTCGGGGAAGAGCACGCCGCAGTCGATGACCAGCAGACGGCCCTCGTGCTCCAGCACCGTCATGTTGCGGCCGATCTCGCCGAGGCCTCCCAGGGCGACCACGCGCAGGCCGCCGGCCGGCAGCGCCGGAGGGAGGTCGAGCTCGGGGTGCGGGTGGGACATCAGGCCTCCTGGAGCAGACCGGCGGACACGAGCGCGGCGCGGACGGCGGCGACCTCGTCCTCGTCCGCCGGGACCTGCGGCAGGCGCATCGCGGGGCTCGGGATCACCCCGGTGAGCCAGAGCGCGAGCTTGGACCGCAGCGCGCCGTTGCCGCTGCCGCAGATGATGTCGACGGCGGGCAGCTGACGCAGCAGGGACGCGCGGGCCGCCGCCAGGTCGCCGGCGTCCACCGCGCGGACCATCTCGGCGATGAGGTCGCCGACGAGGTGCCCGGCCATGCTGACGACGCCGACGGCGCCGTGGGCCAGGAAGGGCAGGGTCAGCGGGTCGTCGCCGGAGTACCAGGCCAGGCCGGTGCGCCGGGTGCCGCGCAGCGCCCCGACGACGTCGCCGGTCGCGTCCTTGATCGCGACGATCCGCTCGTGCTCGGCCAACCGGTCCAGCACCGCCTCGGAGTAGCGCACCGCGGTCCGGCCGGGCACGTCGTAGAGCATCACCGGCAGGTCGGTGCTGTCGGCGACGGCGACGGTGTGCCGGTAGACCCCCTCCTGGGAGGGCCGGGAGTAGTAGGGCGTGACGACGAGCAGCCCGTGCGCGCCGGCGTCGGCGGCCTGCTCGGCCATCCGCACCGCGTGCGCCGTGTCGTTGGACCCGGCCCCGGCGACGACGACGGCCCGGTCCCCGACCGCCTCGACGACCGCGCGGACGAGGTCCGCCTTCTCCGGGGCGTGGGTCGTCGGGGCCTCGCCGGTGGTGCCGTTGAGCACGAGGCCGTCGTGACCGTGGTCGACCAGGTGGCGGGCGAGGTGCGCCGCGGCGTCGAGGTCGACCGTCCCGTCGTCGGTCATGGGGGTGACCATCGCGGTGAGCACGGCCCCGAACGGGCGGTGGGCAGAGGTCGGCGCCATGGCGGACAAACTACCGCCGAGGCTCCGGGCGCGTCGGACCGGACCACCCGGCGTCGGACGGCGTCAGCGCCGGGCGTACGTCCGGAAGCGGTGGGGCACGCCGGAGACCGACGTCGCCCAGCCCTGCTCGGGCCGGGTCGCCACGAGCGACCAGCGCGCCGGGTCCACGGCCGGCGCCGTGGTGTCGCCGGGGACCGGCAGGTCCAGCTCGGTGACCTCGAGCCGGTCCGCGACGGGCTCGAACGCCCGGTAGACCTCTCCCCCACCGATCACCCACGCGTCCCGACCGGCCACGACGTCGAGCGCCGCCGCGACGGACGCGACGACGCGCGCCCCCGGCAGATCCAGCCCCGGCCGGCGGCTCAGCACGAGGTTCTCCCGGTCCGGCAGCGGGCGGAACCGGTCGGGCAGGGCGTCCCACGTCGCCCGGCCCATGACGACGACGCCGCCGCGCGTCGTGGCGCGGAAGTGCGCGAGGTCCTCCGGGACGTGCCACGGCATCGCGCCGTCCCGCCCGATGACGCCGTGGTGGGCCTGGGCCCAGATCATCCCGAGCACGGTGCTCAGACCGCCACGGGGGCCTTGATCGCGGGGTGGTGCCGGTAGTCGACCACCTGGACGTCCTCGAAGGTGTAGGCGTCGAGGGACGGCGCCCGCCGCAGATGGAGCGTCGGCCACGGGTACGGGTGGCGGGACAGCTGCTCGCGCACCTGGTCCACGTGGTTGTCGTAGACGTGGCAGTCGCCGCCGGTCCAGATGAGGTCCCCGACCTCGAGGTCCGCCTGCTGGGCGACCATGTGCGTCAGCAGCGCGTAGCTCGCGATGTTGAACGGCACACCCAGGAAGAGGTCGGCGCTGCGCTGGTACAGCTGGCACGACAGCCGCCCGTCGGCGACGTAGAACTGGAAGAACGCGTGGCACGGCGCCAGCGCCATCCGGGGGATGTCCGCCACGTTCCAGGCCGAGACGACCATGCGGCGGGAGTCGGGGTCACGGCGCAGGGTCTCGATGACCTGGGCCAGCTGGTCGACGGTCCCGCCGTCCGGCGTGGGCCAGGAGCGCCACTGCACGCCGTACACCGGACCCAGGTCCCCGTCAGGACCGGCCCACTCGTCCCAGATCGTCACGCCGTTCTCCTGCAGCCAGCGGACGTTCGGGTCCCCCCGCAGGAACCAGAGCAGCTCGTAGACCACCGAGCGCAGGTGGACCCTCTTGGTGGTGACGAGAGGGAAGCCCGCGCGCAGGTCGAAGCGCATCTGGTGCCCGAAGACGGAGCGCGTGCCGGTCCCCGTCCGGTCGGACTTCGCCGTGCCGGTCTCCATGACCCGGCGCAGCAGGTCCTCGTACGGCGTGCTCGCGGGGGCGGGCGGGGCGGCGGCGTCCGGCATGCGGGCCATGGTAGGCCCGGGCGTCATACTGCGTGCCGTGCCTGCCGCTGACGACGCCGCGTTGCCCGCCCGGGGGCAGGGTGGACGCGGGCACGGCGCGGACGGGTACCGCGACACGGCGCGGCAGGCCCTGTCCGTGTCCGTCGCGACCGGCGTCTACGGGATCTCCTTCGGGGCGCTGGCCGTGGCCGCCGGCCTGGACCTCTGGCAGACCATGGCCCTGAGCCTGCTGATGTTCACCGGCGGCTCCCAGTTCGCGTTCATCGGCGTCCTCGGCTCCGGCGGTGCGCCGCTGGCGGCCATCGCGACGGCGGGCCTGCTCGGCGCGCGCAACGCCCTGTACGGCGCCGTCATGGCGCCGCTGGTGCAGGCCCACGGACCGCGACGGCTGGCCGCGGCCCACGTGACCATCGACGAGTCGGCCGCGGTGGCCAACGCCCAGCCCGACGTGGAGGCGGCACGGCGGGGGTTCTGGTGGACCGGCCTGGGTGTCCTGGCGCTGTGGAACGTGTTCACCGTCGTGGGCGCGGTCGTGGGCGACGCGCTCGGGGACCCGTCGCGCTGGGGCCTGGACGCGGCGGCCGCGGCGGCGTTCCTCGGGCTGCTGTGGCCCCGGCTCGCGGGCCGGGCGGCGCAGGGGGTGGCCGCGGGCGCCGTCGTCGTCGCCCTCGCACTCACCCCGGTCGCCCC
>JACIXM010000540.1 GCA_014360395.1 Actinotalea sp. | reverse complement strand
CGGCGGCGTTCCTCGGGCTGCTGTGGCCCCGGCTCGCGGGCCGGGCGGCACAGGGGGTGGCCGCGGGCGCCGTCGTCGTCGCCCTCGCACTCACCCCGGTCGCCCCGGCCGGCATCCCCGTGCTGGCCGCCGCCCTCGTGGCCGTGGTGGTCGGCTGGCGCACGCCGGGCGAGCCCGTCGCGCTGCGCCGCCGCGCCCGCGGCGCAGGAGACGGGTCGGGTCGATGAGCCCCGACGCCGTGACGTGGGTCGCCGTCCTGGCCGCGAGCGCCGTCTGCTTCGCCACGAAGCTGGTCGGCCACCGCGTGCCGGAGCACTGGCTCGCCCGGCCCCGGGTCGCGCGGGTCGCCTCGCTCGTCACCGTGGCCCTGCTCGGGGCGCTCGTCGCGGTGCAGGCCTTCACCGCCGGGGACAGGGTGGTCCTCGACGCCCGCGCGGTGGCTGTGGCGGTCGCGGCCGTCGCCCTCGCCCTGCGCGCACCGTTCGTCGTCGTCGTCGTCCTCGCGGCGGCCGTGGCCGCGGCGCTGCGCGCCCTGACCTGAGCCGCGACGGGCGGCCGTCGGCCCGGACGGACGCCCCCGGGAGCGTTGCTAGCCTGCGGGCATGGCCCTGTTCCGCGAGACCGCCGACGTCTCCGTCCGCCCGGCGACGCCCGGCGACGAGGCGGACATCACCCGGGCACAGCTGCGGGCGTGGCGCACGAGCCACCAGGACGTCCTCGGCGAGGACGTCCTGGAGCAGCTCGACGCCGCTGCCGTGCAGCAGCAGTGGGCCGACGCGATCTCCACGCCGCCGAGCAGCGGGCACCGGGTCCTCGTGGCCTGCGACGGGCCGAGGGTCGTCGGCTTCGCCGCGTCGGCGCCCGTCGAGGACGGGGTGGAGGTCGTGGCCCTGGAGGTCGACCCCGACCACCAGCGCGGCGGCCACGGCTCCCGCCTGCTGGCCGCCTGCGTGGACCTCGCGCGGGAGGCCGGCGCGCACCACGTCCGCACCTGGGTCCTGGACGGCGACGAGGCGCGCGAGACCTTCCTCGGCGGCGCCGGCCTGGGACCGGACGGCTCCCGGCGGGATCTCGCCTCCGGCGGGCCCGACGAGGGCACCGGGCCGCGCAGCGTCACCGAGCGGCGCTGGTCCGCACAGATCTGAGGGGCGCTCAGCCCCGGCCGCGCAGCCGGGCAGCCGTCCGCAGCGACTCCCGCGCCCGGCGCCGGTCGCCCGCGGCGTCGTAGGCGAACGCCAGGCGGAACCAGGCGGCCCAGTCGTCCCGGTCCGCCTCGACCTCGGCCTGCGCGGCGGTGAACGCCGCGTCGGCCGCGGCGCGGTCGATCCGTCCGCCCGGGCTGCGGGGCAGGTCGTCCACCGGCAGACGGCCCTGGCGCTCCAGCTCGTCCGCCATCCGCTGCACGGCGACCCCCATCCGCCACTCCCGGACCAGGACCCACGCGCCGAGCGCCGGAAGGACCAGCACCCCGAGGCCGAGGACCACGGCGACGGGCTCCCCGGTGCGCACGAGCGCCAGGCCGCGGCCGGCGACCGCGACGATGTACAGGACGAGCAGCGCGCTGAGCAGCAGTGCCCCGACCAGGCCCCGACGCATCAGCCGAGGTCGAGCAGGTGCTCGAGGCCGACGGTGAGCCCGGGACGGCGGCCGATGCTCCGCACCGCGTGCAGCACGCCCGGCATGAACGACGTCCGGTCGAACGAGTCGTGGCGGATCGTCAGCTGCTCCCCGGGGTTGCCCAGCAGGATCTCCTCGTGCGCGACGAGGCCCCGCAGGCGTACCGCGTGGACGTGGACGCCGTCGACGACCGCGCCGCGCGCCCCCGGGAGCTCCTGCGTCGTGGCGTCCGGGACGCTGCCCAGGCCGGCGGCGCGGCGGGCGCGGGCGATGCCCTCCGCCGTGTGCCGCGCGGTCCCGCTCGGGGCGTCGACCTTGTCCGGGTGGTGCAGCTCGACGACCTCGACCGACTCGAACCAGCGCGCGGCACGGGCCGCGAACGCCATCGCCAGCACCGCGCCCAGGGCGAAGTTCGGCGCCACGAGGACACCCAGGTCCTCGGTGCGGTCCAGGTGGCGGCGCACCCGCGTCAGGGCCGCCTCGTCCCACCCGGTCGTCCCCACGACGGCGTGGACGCCGAGGTCGAGCAGGGCGTGCACGTTCGCCTCGGTGACCGCCGGCACGGTGAAGTCCACGGCCACGTCGGCGGCCCCCGCCCCGCCCAGGTCGTCACCCGCCTCGACCTGCGCCACGAGCTCCAGGTCGGGCGCCGCCTCGACGGCCCGGCAGACCGTCGCGCCCATCCGGCCGCCCGCACCGAGGACGGCGACCCGGACGGGGTCCCGGGGCTCTGGCTGCGCTGATGTCACGGACGTCGAGACTAGTCGCTCAACCACGAGATCCCCGTGCCGATGGTCGGACCATGGACAGCTCCGCCGTCACGGGCGCGGCACCGGTCGTCCCTCCCCCGCCGGCGAGCACCCCGCGGCCCAGGGGCGTCGGAGCGGCCCTCGCGGTCGCCGCGCTCGTCGCCGGCGGGGTCGGCGCCGCCACCGCACTGCTCGTGGAACGCGCGCGGTGGGCGGACGTCGCCCGCGACCTGGCCGCCCTCGGGTTCGACGTGCCGCGCGCGGCTCCGCTCGATGGCGGCGTGCTCGCCTCGGCCGGCCTCGAGGCCGGGGCCGCGGTGCTCGCCGGGGCTCTCCTCGGTCTCGCCCTGCGGTCCCGGTTGCGGGCGCTCGGCGTGGCGGCCGCCGCGGTCACGGGCTGGGCAGCGTTCGCCTGGCTCGGCGGCGACGGCACCGGGCTGGGCCTGCCGTGGCCGGGCGCGCCCGGGGCCCATCCGTCGGTCACCTCGACGCTCGTCGCGCTCGCCGGTCCGGTGGTGCTCCTGGCCGGCGCCGCGGCCGGGGTCCTGCTCGTCGCCGGCCGCGGGGGCGAGCCGCTGCGGGCCCGGCGGGCGCGGGCGGCCGGGCTCGTCGTCCTGGGCCTCGTGCTCGTCGGCACAGCCCTGACCGCGGCCCTGCTCGCCTGGTCCTCGCAGGTGGCCTGGGCGGACGCCGCGGCCGTTCTCCAGGGCGGCGTCCTGCCCGGCGTCCCGGTCCTCGTCGCCCTGGCCTGGTCCGCGTCCGGCCGCCACCCGGTCGTGCCGACGGTGGCGCTGGTGGCGGCCGGCGCCGTCCTCGTCGAGGCGCTGACCCTGCCGGCGGGCTCCGCCGTCGTGGCCTTCGACAGCGGGGAGTGGACCGCACTGGCGCTCGTCGCGGCGGCCGGTGCGACCGCCCTGGCCACGACCGCCGTCGCCGCCCACCGACACCGGGTGCACCGGGCGATCGGCACGATCGTCGTCTGAGACGTCAGGGGCCGAACGGGCCGACCTGGACGACGGAGCGCGGGCGGGCGGCGAGCTCGGCAGCCAGGTCACGCACCTGCTCCCGCGTCACCGCCCGGATGCGCTCGAGCGTCTCGTCCTGGGAGAGCAGCTCGCCGTGCACCAGCTCGGCCTTGCCGAGCCGGCTCATCCGGGAGCCGGAGTCCTCCAGGCCCAGGACGAGGCCGCCGGAGAGCTGCCCGATGCTGCGGCGCAGCTCGGCCTCGGTGATCCCGTCCTGCGCCAGCCGGTCCCACTCGTGGTGCAGGAGCGCCAGCACCTCCTCGACCTTCCCGGGCGCGCAGCCGGCGTACAGGCCGAAGATGCCGGCATCGGCGTGCTGGGAGGAGAAGCAGTAGGTCGCATACGCGAGCCCTCGCTTCTCGCGGATCTCCTGGAACAGCCGGCTGCTCATCCCGCCGCCGAGGGCCGCGCTGAGCACGGACAGGACGAACCGACGGTCGTCGGTGGCGGTCAGGCCCAGACCACCGACGACGACGTTCGCCTGCTCCGTGGTGCGCCGGACGACCAGCTCCGTCCCCGCGACCGGCAGGCCGTCGTCGGGCCCGGTGGCCGGGGTCCGGGTGCGCCGGGGCACCGGCACGGCGCCGTCGTCGAGCTGCCAGCCGCCGGCCTGGACGGCGTGCTGGACCTGGGCGCACAGCGTGTCGTGGTCGACGCCGCCGGCCGCGGTGACGACCAGGGTCTGGGGCCGGTAGTGCTCGGTGTAGTGGGCGTGGACCGCCGACCGCGGCACGCCCTCGATCGTCCCCGGCGTCCCGCCGATGGGCCGGCCCAGGGGGTGGTGGCCGAGGACCACCGCAGCGAACTGCTCGTGGGCGACGTCCGAGGGGTCGTCGTCGTTCATCGCGAGCTCTTCGAGGATGACGCCGCGCTCGATCTCCAGCTCGTCAGGGTCGAGGGTCGCCGACGTCACCATGTCCGTGATGACGTCGACCGCCATGGGCAGGTCGGCGTCGAGGACGCGGGCGTAGTAGCAGGTGTGCTCCTTGCCCGTCGCGGCGTTGGCCTCGCCGCCGACGGCGTCGAACGCCTCGGCGATGTCCATCGCGTCCCGGCGCTCGGTCCCCTTGAACAGCAGGTGCTCCAGGAAGTGCGTCGAGCCGTGGTGGCCGTCCCGCTCGTCGCGCGAGCCCACGCCCACCCACGCCCCGACGGTCGCCGAGCGCAGCCCGGGCATGGACTCGGTCAGGACCCGGACGCCGCCGGGCAGGACGGAACGACGCACGATGGCGCCGC
>JACIXM010000054.1 GCA_014360395.1 Actinotalea sp. | reverse complement strand
CGGGACAGCTCCGCACGCGCGGCCGGGTCGGCCACCAGGGCCCGCACCGCCGCGGCCACCGCGACCGCGGTCGGCTCGACCAGGACCGCCGCGTCACCGGTGACCTCACGGGTCCCGCCGACGTCCGTGGCGACCACGGGGGCGCCGAGCGCCAGCGCCTCCTGGACGCCCAGGGGCTGACCCTCCCACCGCGCCGTGCTGACGACGACGTCCGCGGCGGCGAGGAGGTCGGGCACGTCATCCCGGCGACCGAGCACCCGGACCGGCAGCCGTCCCGCGGCCACGCGGCCCTCGAGCTCGTCCTGCAGCGGCCCGTCCCCGGCGACGAGCCACACCACCCCGTCGCCGGCGAGGTCCGCCGCCGCGTCCGCGAGCAGGTCCAGACCCTTCTGCGGTGCCAGTCGGGCGACCGTGAGGAGCAGGACGGCGTCGTCGGGGACGTCCAGCGCCGTCCGCGTCACGTCGCGCGGCCCGGCGGCGGGCCGGGGCGGCGCGGGCACGAGCGCCCGCTCCGCCCGCCGGGCTCCCCGCTGGAGGGCCCGGGCGACGAGGTCGCCGGAGACGCCCAGGACGGCGTCCGCACCCCGTGAGACGACCTGCTCCAGCACGCCCGCCACCGCGCGGATCCCCCGACCGCCGACGGGCAGGTTGTGCAGCGTGACGACGACGGCGGGCCGGCGTCCGCCCGCCGGTCGCGCGCCCCGGACCGCGAGGACCGCGAGGGCCCCGGCGCGCAGCCCGTGCGCATGGACGACGTCGGCGCCCCGGGCGAGCGCGGCGAGCCGGCGCACCGAGGCGGCGTCGCCGGGACCTGGCCGGTCCGCGATCTCCACGGGTGCGAAGGTGGCTGCGGAGCCGTCCGGGACGAGCCGCTCGGCCAGTACCGCCGGACCGGCGACGACGACCTGCCACCCCCGCCGGCCGCCCCCGGTCGCGACCTGCGCGACGTGCCGGGCGACACCGCCCGCGCTCGAACCGAGCACCTGCAGCACCCTCATGCCGTCCTCCCCTGCTCCTCGACGTCGACCCCGCCCCCGCGGCGCGGCAGCGCGCCCAGCGTCCGGCGGTCCAGGACCGCCACGGTCCCCAGCACGACCGCCGCCGCCACCACGCCCGCGAGGACGCCGGCGCCCACCGCCTCACCGAGCGCGGCGCCGTCGGGCGCCAGGGCGAGGCCGAGCACCGTCCGGCCGACCAGCACCGCCGCGGCGCCGGCACCCAGGAGCACGGCCGCGGTGCGCAGGGCCCCCTGCATCGCTGCGGCGCCGGCCGCCCGGGAGACGGCGGCGGCGAGCACGACCCCGGCGACGGTCATGCCGACCGTGTTGGCCACGCCGAGACCCGTGAGGGTCCCCACCTGGTCGCGCCCGCCTCCCGTGAGGACGGGGACCAGGACGACCGCCGCGGCGGACACGGTCAGCCAGCCGGCGGCCGCACCCACGACGGCCGCCCGGCCTCGCTCCAGGGCGTAGAGGGCCCGCGACAGGTGGAACACGAGGGCGAAGCCGACGAGCCCCGGCGCCGTCCACGACAGGCCGGTGGCCATGCCGCCGAAGTCACCGGAGCCGAAGAGCGTGAAGAACTGCTCGACGGCGGGCGCCGCGGCCATCAGCATCGCGGCCCCGAGCACGCCGACGACGAGGAGCGCGCGGGTCGTCGCGGCGACCAGGCGTGCGTAGCCCACGGTGTCGCCCTGAGCGGCACGCTCAGCCAGCCGCGGGAACGTCGCCGTCGCGAGCGGCACGGCGAGCACGGCATAGGGCAGCACGTAGACCGCCTGGGTGTACAGGACGACGGACAGCGTCCCGGCAGCCCCGTCGTCGTCGCGGGCGCCGAACTGGTTGGCCAGGACGAGCGTCGTGACGACGCTCACCTGCTGGGCGAGGAGCGCGCCGAGCCCCGCCGCCGCCAGCGCCCGGGCGCGCCGGGCGACGCCGGGCGGGAAGCGCAGCGTCAGGCGCAGCCGCACCCCGGAACGCCGGACCGGCACGAGCAGCGGCAGGCTGAGCGCGACCACGCCCGCCGTCGTCCCCCAGCCCAGCAGAGCCAGCGCGGGGTCCGAGACCGCCTCGAGGTCGGTCGGGTCCGGCGCGAGGAGCCCGAAGCCGAGGTAGACGCCGATGACGACGAGGCTGCTCAGCAGCGGGGCGACCGCCGGGCCGAGGAACCGTCGCTGGGCCTGGAGCACACCGCTGAGGACCACGCCGACCCCGTACAGCGGGACCTGCGGCGCGAACACCCGCAGGAGCGTCGCGGCGACGTCGACCTGCGCGGCCGGGGCGTCGCGCAGGAGCAGCTCGGCGATCGGCCGCGCGAGCACGGCGAGCACGATCGCCAGGGGCACGAGCACGACGAGGCACCAGCCCAGCAGCGCCGAGGCGATCCGGTCGACGTCGGACCGCATCGCCCGCGCGAGGGGCGCCGCCAGCAGGGGGACGACCGCACCGGCGAGTGCGCCTCCCGCCGCGACCTCGAACAGGACGTTCGGCAGGAGGTTCGCGGTGTTGTAGGCGTCGCCGAGCGCGGTGGCGCCCACCTCGCGGGACTGCACGACGGTGCGGGCGAACCCGGCCACCCGGCTGACCATCGTGACCAGGGCGATCATGGCGGCGGCGCCGGCGATCCCGCCGGTCAGCCGGCGCAGGTTCAGCGCCGGCCCCACGCGTCGATCTCCCGCAGGACCGGCGTCCGCGCGATGACCTCGGTGAAGCTCACCCGCTCGCTGGCGAGCGTCAGGCCCAGGCCCGCCGCCAGGAGGACGAGCCGGCCCGGCCGCCGGGTGGCCACGACCGCCCCGACGCCGAGCAGCGCACCCAGCGCGTTCGCGCCGCCGTCGCCGAGCATGTCCTGCTCCGCCAGGTCGTCCGGCAGCGCGGCGCCCACGGCGCCGACGACGGCGCCGGCCACGGGTCCGGCGGGCCCGGGCAGCATCGGCAGACCCGCCAGCCCGGCAGCCTTGAGCGCGCGTCCCGGGCGCAGGTCCAGGAGGTTGAGGAGGTTGGCGGTCACGGCCACCAGGGCACCGCTGACACCCACGTCGACGAGCCGGCCGAGCCGGCCCGCCGCCGTCCGGTCCGGCAGCAGGGCCGCCGCGGCCAGCGAGGTGGCTCCGATGCCGAGGACCTTGAGCCCGCCCGTCGTCAGCTCCCCGCGGGCAAGGGCGCCGAGGTGCCCTCGCAGTCCCTTGCGCGAGCGGGAGCGGTCCTCGGTGAGGTCGTCGACGAGCCCGAAGACGGCGCCGCCGGCCGCGGCGACCGTGCAGGCCGCCGCTGTCCGAGCACCGCGCGCCCCGACCAGCGCACCGGCGACGAGGCCGGTCGCCACCGCGGGCCCCTCGAGGAGGCTGAGCGTCGCGCCCCGGTGGTTCGCCCGCGCCCACCGCGGGTCCGTCGGGGCCACCAGGGCACCCGCGGCGCGCCGCGCCGCCCGGGTCACCGCCGCCGCGGTCGTCGCGGCCGTGACGGTGCGCAGGAGGCCCCCCGAGCCGTGGCTCACGGCTGCCCGCCGTCGGTGGCGCCGTCCTCGTCGGTCGCGCCGTCCTGGTCCGAGCCGGCTTCGCCGTCGGGCAGGGCGGCGTCGTCCTCGGGCAGCTCCGGCACGCGCTGCACGAGGGGCAGGACCACGCGCGGTGGCATGCGGTCGGTCGCGCTGTCGGCGGTGCCGTAGTGACCGACCAACCCGTTGATCCGGGCCGCGAGGGCGAGCGGCACCGCGACCTGGCCCGACACCCGCTGCACGGACTCCACGGTGCTCACCAGGTCCGCCGTGCCCTCGTCCTCCCGCAGGAGCTGCACGAGGCTCGGGTCCACGAGATCGCCGCCGCCGACCACGGCCCCCGCGGAACGCAGCTGCACGGCACGGCTGATCTGCTGGGCCGCGCCGAGGAGCGCCTCGGTGCGCGCCGCCTGCTCCTGCGCCGCCTCGGGGTCGTCGGACTCCAGGGCTTCCTGGTCCGCCTCGGCCTGCACCGCACTGACCGTGGGGCCGGCGAGCACGACCACCGCGTCAGCGGGAGCGGTCACGTCCCCCTCCGTCGTGATGAGGCCGCCCTCGCGGAGCAGGTCCAGGACGACCGCGGCCGACTCGCCGAGGGCGTCCGGGTCCTCCGGCCGGGCGCGGGTGAGGCCCTGCGCGAGCGCCTCGGCGAGCTCCGTCCCCGTGCCGGCGTCCTGCGCGGGCTGCGGGTCGAGGTACTCGACGAGCCGCCCGGCGAGCGACTGGCGGAACGCCAGCTGGGCGGGGTCGGTCCACGCCTCGGTGACCTGGACGGTGGCGGAGACCGTCGCACCGGCCTGCCCGAGCCGGGCGATCACGCCGTCGCGGACCTCGGACTCGACGTCGGCGATCTCGACCACCGCGACACGACGCTGGCCCATCACGTCCGCGAGCAGGTCGGCGGCGACGTCCTCCAGCGCCGACTCGCTGCGTGCGAGGTCCGCCTGGGTCGTGTCGAGCTCCTGCCGCAGGTCGGCCCGCTCGGTGCGCAGCTGGTCCACCTGCCCGGTGAGGGTGTTGCCGATCGACTCCTCCAGCGGTCCGGCGCCCAGCGCGATGCCGACGGCCAGTGCGAGGAAGACGGAGATCAGGGAGACGAGGTGGTACCGGAAGTCGATCACGTGAGCAGTCCTCGGTCGGGGGCGGGGCGGGGGGCGGGCATCACGACGGCCCCCCGCCGAGGAGCGTGTTGAGGGCGGACCACAGGTCGTCCAGCCGGGCCCCGACCAGCCCGAACAGGGTCTGGCCGGCCACGGTGGACGCGAGGGCGACGCCGAGGGCGAACAGGCCCGCGAAGAGCAGCAGGACCAGCTGCCAGGTGGAGATGCGGTGGCGGTACAGCCGCGAGACGCCCTTGGCGTCGATGAGCTTGCCGCCCACGCGCAACCGCGTGAGGAACGTGCTGGCCATGCCGGACCGGCCCTTGTCCAGGAACTCCACGAGCGTGGCGTGCGTGCCGACGGCGACGATGAGCTCGGCGCCCTTGTCGTCGGCGAGCAGCATGGCGACGTCCTCGCTCGTGCCGGTCGCCGGGAACACGACGGGCTCGACGCCGAGCTTCTCCACCCGCTCCACGCCCGGCGCCCGGCCGTCGCGGTAGGCGTGCACGACGATCTCCGCGCCGCAGGTCAGGGCCCGGTCGGAGACCGAGTCCATGTCACCGACGATCATGTCGGGCACCCAGCCGGCCTCGATGATCGCGTCGGCGCCGCCGTCCACCCCGATGAGCACCGGCCGGTACTCCTTGATGTACGGGCGCAGGACGACGAGGTCCTCCTTGTAGTGGTACCCGCGCACCACGATGAGCACCTGCCGGCCGTCGATGCGGGTCCGGACGTCCGGCACGCCGACGCCGTCGAGCAGGAGCTCACGCTCGCGCCGCAGGTAGTCCATGGTGTTCGCGGCGAACGACTCGAGCTGGACCGCGAGACCGGCGCGGGCCTCCTCCATGGCCGCGGCGATGGTGACGGGGTCCTGGACGGTCCCCTCCGCCACGAGCCGGTCACCGTCGAGCACGGCGCCGTCGACGACGCTGACGCGCCGGCCCTCGACGAGCCCCAGGACGTCCGGCCCGAGGTCGTCGACGAGCACGATCCCGGCGTCGACGAGGATCTCCGGCCCGAGGTTCGGGTACCGGCCGGAGGTGCTGCGGGCGGCGTTGAGCACGGCGACCGGGCGGCACGCCACGAGCGCCTCGGCGGAGACGCGGTCGATGTCCAGGTGGTCGATGACGGCGACCTCGCCCGGACGCAGGCGCTTGGTCAGGTTCTTGGTCCGCGCGTCGACGCGGACGACGCCCTGCAGACCTGGTTCAGTGGCCGGCACGTCCTGCCGGCGGCGCTTCAGTGGACTCATCGGGCGTCATCGTCCCACGCTGGAGCGATCGAGGAGCTCCGCCGCGTGCTCGAGCGCCGCAGCCGAGTCCTCCTGGCCGGAGAGCATGCGCGCCAGCTCGGCGACCCGGTCGTCCCCGGTCACCTCCCGCACGTCGGACACCGTGACGACGTCGCCGTCCGCGCCCGTGCTCTTCGTCACGACGAGCTGGCGGTCGGCGAACGCCGCGACCTGCGGCAGATGGGTGACGACGACGACCTGGGCCTGCCGCGCGAGCTCGGCGAGCCGGCGCCCCACCTCGACGGCCGCGCGCCCGCCGACGCCGGCGTCGACCTCGTCGAAGACGAACGTGGGCGGCCGTGCGGCGCCGGACTCCTCCGCGGTCGCCAGGGCGACCTCGATCGCGAGCATGACGCGCGACAGCTCTCCCCCCGAGGCGCCCTGGCCGAGGGGACGGGCCGGTGCGCCCGCGTGCGCGACGAGGAGCAGCTCGACGTCCTCGGCACCCCACGGTCCGGCCGGCTCCACCGGGGTGAGCCGGACCTCCAGGGTGCTGCCGGCCATCGCGAGGCCCTCGAGCTCGGCCGTGACCGCGGACGCCAGGCTGCGCGCCGCGTCCGCCCGCGCCGTCGAGATCGTCGCGGCCAGGTCCTGCAGGGCGGTCTCGACCTCGGCGATCCGCGCGCGGACCTCCTGCGACCGGTCCCCCGACCCGTCCAGCTCGAGGAGGCGCAGCCCGGACTCCCGGGCCCACGTCAGCGCCGCCGCGACGGTCCCGCCGTGCGCGCGCGCGAGCGTCGTCAGCTCGGCGCGGCGCTGCTGGACGGCCTCCAGGCGCCCGGGATCGGCCTCGAGGCCCTCCACGTACCCGGCCAGGTCCCCGGCGACGTCGTCCAGCAGGTAGCCGATCTCGGCCACGCGGGTGGCCAGCCTCCCGAGCTCCTCGTCGTGCACGGCCGCCTGCTCCAGGAGCCGGCGCGCCCGGTCGACGTCGACCACGGCCCCGGCGTCGGGCGTGCCCGTCTCGTCGCCGGCGAGGGCGACGTACGCCGACGACGCCGCGGTGCGCAGGTCCTCGGCGTGCCCGAGCCGCTCGGCCTCGACCGCGAGCGCGACGTCCTCGTCCGGCTGCGGGTCGACCCGCTCGACCTCGGCCAGCCCGATCCGCAGGAGCTCGGCCTCGCGCTCCCGCTCCTGCGCGTGCCCGACGAGGTCGTCGAGCTCGGCCTGGAGCTCCTGGAGCTCGGCCCACCTCTGCCGGTACTGGCCGAGCCGGGCGAGGTGGGCCGGACCGGCGAAGGCGTCGAGGGCCTCCCGCTGCCGCCGCGGGGAGCGCAGGCGCATCTGGTCGGACTGCCCGTGGACGGTGACGAGCTCCTCCGCGACCTCGGCCAGCACCGCCTGCGGGACGCTGCGCCCCCCGAGGAAGGCCCGGGAGCGCCCCTGGGCCGCCACGGTGCGCACGGCGACGAGCGTCCCGTCGTCGTCGACCTCCGCGCCGGCCTCCCGGGCCCGGGCCAGTGCGGGCGAGGCGGGGTCGA